>DATCXD010000093.1:0-4565 GCA_036566005.1 Micromonosporaceae bacterium
GTCGGCCCAAGCGGCGTCGGCCCAAGCGGCGTCGGCCCGAGCGGCGTTGGCCCTGCAGCGTCGCCCGAGCGTCGTCGCTGCCGGCGCGGACCACGTGCCGCGCCCAGCGTCGCCTACCAGCGTTCGTTGTCGTAGTGCGGCGGCCGATCCTCGCGTAGCAGATCGTCGTCTCGCGAACTTCGCTCGCCCCAGCCGGAGTCGGTGTCGTCACGCGTCTGGTCCGGCAACACCGGCTCATCGTTGTCGGCGAGATCGACTTCGCGATTGTCGTCCGAGCGCTCCCGTTCCCGATCCACGTCATCGAGCCTATCGCCGGGTGGTCACGCCGATCAGCCGCGCCACCGTACGAGCAACGCGGTCCGTACGACGGCGGGTCAAGGTAACGTCGAAGCGTGACCGAACCGACCTCGCCCGGCACCAGTTCCGGCGCTAACCCGGGAGGTTATCCGGCGCAGGCCTGGGACGAACAGCAATGGCGCCGGCCGGCAGCGGGTCCGGAGTCGGTCGCGCCGCCGGCACCAGCGACCGATCCGGTCTACACCGGACCGCCACGCGCCGGCGCGGCCGCCGCGATGTGGCGACCGAGGACAGTGCTCCAAGTGCCACCCGCGCGCCGGCTTCCGCCGCAGGACGACGCCGTCATCGACGGACACGAGCATCGGGCGCGAACGGTCACGTACGGCGTCGGGATGATCGCCGGTGCCGTCGCACTCATCGTGCTCATCGTCTTGTGTGGTCGTGTGCTCTTCTGAGCGTCGGCTGGTCGGCTGGTCGGCCCCGGATCAGATGCCCTGCCACACGATGTGGGCGCCGGTGTCGCCGGTCTTGAACACGTAGTAGCCCGTGACCGCGCCGAGCGCGACCGTCACCACGACGCCGGCCGCTCGGACGGCAAGCGACTCAGTCCCGCCCGCAGGCACGGCCCGCCACAGATAACCGACAACGACCAGCGTCACGACGCCGAGCGCAATGGTCCACCAGAGCGTGTTGGTGCCGTACGACATATGTTGGTTGATCTTGGTGAGCAGTGCGCCCTGCCCGACGCCGGTGTTGATCAAGTGCTGTCGCAGATTCTGGCCGGACAGCCTCGCAAAGAGTGCGCAAAACGGACCGATGATGGCGAGCGCGACCACCGCCCACCAGATCTTGCCCCGGACCCGTGGCCAGATCGCGTAAACGATCGCGGCGACGATGAGCAGCGGGATGAAGATCACCGCGGCATGGATGAGCAGCGGATGTGCCGGGATCCCGCCAATAGTGTTGAACACCGTCGCACCTCTCACAATCGGCGCGTGCGCGCCATTTTCGGCCTGGTGATGATCGCGTCGTTGGTGTCAGCTGCGCAGCCGCATCAGTATCTTCCGCGTCACTACCGCATACGCGCGGACGCTCCGACGGGTTCGAGCGTGGCATCGTTGGTCTCATGCGACAGCCCACCGCTCGGTCGTCGAGGACGAAGCCGCAGGCGGCGCCCGCGAATGGTGGGGCGCTGGACGCGACCGCTGCGCCGTGGGACAACGCCGCCATCGACGCGACCGCTGCGCCCCGGGGCAGCGCCGCCAACGCGACCGGCAGGTCCGTCACCGACATCGATGCTTCGGTCACCGGCGTCGGGGCTACGGCCACCGAATGCGATCCGGGCTCCGACGGGGACCTGGGGCTGTTCGGGGCGGCATCGGTCAGCTGGCGCGTGCACGCCGAGCCGATTCTCGCCCTGGCCGGACTCCGGGCGCTCTACCTTCAGTCCCTGCACCCGCGGGCGATGTGGGGTGTGGCCCAGAATTCGCGATACCGCGACGACCCGTACGGCCGGCTCTTCCGGACCGGCACGTACATCGCCACGGTCGTGTACGGCACGACGGCCGAGGCGACCGAGGCCGGCCGGCGCCTGCGAGCAATCCATTCACGGATGCGCGCGGTGGACCCTCGCACCGGCGAAACCTATCGGATCGACGCGCCGGATCTTCTGCGCTGGGTGCACGTGACCGAGGTCGAGTCATTCGTGACGACCGCGCGGCGGGCCGGCGCGACTCTGTCCGACGCCGATGTGGACGCCTACTACACCGAGCAGCTGGTCGCCGCCGAACTGGTCGGGCTCGATCCGTCGACGGTGCCGAGCAGCGCCGCCGCGGTGGCCGCTTACTACGCCGACGTCCGGCCGGAGCTCCTGATGACGAAGGAGGCCGCCGAGTCGGCGCTGTTCCTGAGCGCGCCGCCGATGCCGTATAAGCTCGGATTCACACCGGTCCGCCTGGCCTGGTTCGGAGTCGCGAGCACGGCCGTCGGCCTCCTGCCCGCTTGGGCACGCCGGCTCTACGGGTTGCCGGGTTTCGCCACGACCGGACCAACGGCGGCGTTGTCGGCCCGTACGCTTCGGCTCGCGTTGCGGGCGTTGCCGGAGCGGGCCGTACGCGGACCGATCTACAACGCCGCGATGCAACGGGCCGCGGCGGCTGGTTGGCCGACCCACTGAGATATTCGGCTAACGGTTGACGACGGGCGCCCGCAATCCGCCGTCGGATGCTCCCAACTGTTGTGCAACGGCCGCCCACGGTTCCTTCGACGGAGTCTCGGCGCCGGCCGGACACGCCTTCCGAAAGTCGCACCACGAGCACAGCGAGCCGGGCGTGGCCGGAAACGCAAGGTCCGGATCGACGCCGTCGCTGATCGCCGCCTCGGCCGCGCGGATATCGCCGGCAGTCGCCTCGGCCCGGCTCACCGCGCGCTCGAGAGCCGCCTCGGTGTGGTCATGCGCCGCGACCGTCCCCGTCGGGAGATGGTGCAGCTCAACGCGCGTGCACCGACGCCGGAAGACGCGAGTGGCCGCGTACGCATACAACGCCAACGCGCTGGAGCCCCGGGCGTCGTCGGCGTCCAGATCGCGCCGGCCCGTCTTGTAGTCGACGATGACCAACTCATCGCCGCGGCGGTCGATGCGGTCGACGCGGCCGTTGAACGCGAGCATCCCGGTCTTCGCGGCGACGACCCGCTCGACGCCCACCGGCTCGACCGCACGATCGAGGCCGCCGGCATAGGCCTCCAGCCACGCCAGCGCAGTGCCGAACGCCGCGCGTTCCTGCTCCTCGTCCCGGTAGCCCTCGCTCACCCAGGTCGCGCGCAGGAGCCTCGGCAAGGCGCCGGTCGTGCGTCGATCCGGTGCCACGCCATACCAGTTGCGCAGTGCCGTGTGCACGCTGGCGCCGAGCGAGTTGTGCCCCCACGGCGGCCCCTTCGGTGGCGTGGGCCGGTCTATGTAGGTGAACCGATAGCGCCGCGGGCAGTCCTCAAACGCCCTGAGCTTGCTCGGGGTCGCCACGAAGAGGCGCTCCGGCATGCCCTCGAAGCCGAGTTGCTCCATGTCCGGCCGGGCGGCCGGTCGCGGACCGGGTGGCCGGCGCTTCGTCCCGGATGACGGCATCGACACCGTCGGTATTGACGCCGCCGGTTTTGCCCCGGCCCGGATAGGTCTCGGATCGATTGGCACGGGGCACATCCTGCCACCGCGGTGCGACACTTGCGCCGGGCGTGGGCGCGGAGACCGCCTCAGGGAGCGACGTTCGGCGGTGTGAGCTCATCACGCGGCGCGGCCGCATCACCGGTGCCGATGACGACGGGTACGGCCGCCGCCGCGCCGGACGACTGATCCGACGGTTATCGCTGGACAGCCCGGCGTCAGTGTGCCGTGTGCAGATACTGGGTGACGAACGCATCGATTGCATCCGCGATGAGCTGGACGGCGATGGCGGCCAGGAGCAGGCCGGCGATCCGGCTCAGGACCTCGATGCCACCCGGTCGCAGGATGCGGACGATCACGCCGGAGAACCGCAGTGTGAGCCACACGAGCGATATCACGAGCACGATCGCGGCCGCGATCTCGGCATACTGCGCGATCCCGTGCGCTCGCTGCACGAACAGCATGGTCGCGACGATCGCGCCCGGCCCGGCCAGAAGCGGGGTGCCGAGAGGCACGAGCGCGACGTTCGAGGTAGCCGGCGCGTTCGCGTCGTCGGACTTTCCGGTGAGCAACTCGAGCGCGACCAGGATGAGCAGCAGACCACCGGCGCCCTGCAGGGCGGGCAGGTCCACACTCAAGTAGCTCAGCAGGTTCTGCCCGACGACGGCGAAAGCGACGATGACGCCGAGCGCGAGCGCGGACGCCTGCCACGCCGCGCGATTCCGTTCGCGCTGCGGCATCTGGCCGGTCAGAACGACGAACACCGGTACGGTTCCCGGCGGATCGGTGATCACAAGCAGCGTCACGAAAACCTCGCCGAAGAGCCGCATGCCATCACTATCCCCTGACGGACATCGTCTTCCGCCGGATTGTGAACAGCTATGCGGCAAAGATGGTCATGACGAACGTGACGGCCTCATTGACCAGGCCCGCCGTCGCGATCGCCAACCCGGCCGCCACCATCAACACGACGCCGATCACACGCCAGTTCGATCGGCGGTTGGACCGGTCACGGCGCTGTTCCGCCTCCGCGTCCGTCCGAGCTTCAGCCGTGGCGAACAGCTCGTCGAGGTCGGCCAGACGGTAGACGTACGGCGGCCGGCGACGCCAC
>DATCXD010000133.1:0-3829 GCA_036566005.1 Micromonosporaceae bacterium
CTGGCGGCGCTGCGCGAGGCGCGCGCCGCCGGTCTCACCGTGGTCGCGCTGACCGACTCGCCGATCGGCGAGGTCGCGGACGCCGCCGATCTGACGCTGCACGCCCGGGTGAGCCCGCACCTCGTTTTTGATCTCCACGCCGCACCGATGGCGCTCGCCATGGTGTTGCTGCAGGCCATCTGCGATGCCGCACCGGCCCGGACCCAGGCCCGGCTCGAAGCGTTCGACGCTTCGGCCGCGCGACGCGACCTTTTCTTGAGATGACACGGCTTAAGCTGACACGGCCTCAGCTGACCTAGCCCTGAGCTGACAATTCGACCTCTAGGAGCAGCCAGTGGACACCATCCGGTCACCCCGGGGGACGACGCTCGCCGCACGCGGTTGGCCGCAGGAAGCGGCCATGCGGATGCTGCAGAACAACCTCGATCCGGACGTTGCGGAACGACCCCAGGACCTTGTGGTCTACGGGGGTACGGGCAAAGCCGCGCGCGACTGGCCGTCCTACCACGCGTTGATCAGGACGATGACGACGCTGGCCGACGACGAGACGATGCTCGTGCAGTCGGGTCGGCCGGTTGGCGTGTTCCGGACCCACGAGTGGGCGCCGCGGGTGCTGATCGCGAATTCGCACCTCGTGCCGGACTGGGCGACATGGCCGGAGTTCCGGCGCCTGGAGCGGCTGGGTCTCACGATGTACGGCCAGATGACGGCCGGCTCGTGGATCTACATCGGCACACAGGGGATCCTGCAAGGCACGTACGAGACGTTCGCGGCCGTGGCCGCGAAACGGTTCGGCGGCACGCTGGCCGGGACGCTGACTCTGACCGCCGGCTGCGGCGGGATGGGCGGCGCACAACCGCTCGCGGTGACGATGAACGGCGGCGTGTGCCCCATCGTCGACGTGGACGCGCACCGGCTCGCCCGGCGCGTCGAGACGCGCTACCTCGACACGATCGCGGACTCGCTCGACGATGCGATCGACATGGTGCTGGCCGCGAAGCGCGAACGACGAGCGCTGTCCGTCGGAGTCGTCGGCAACGCGGCGGTCGTCGTGCCGGACATGCTGCAGCGCGGCGTGCCGGTCGACATCGTGACGGATCAGACATCGGCCCACGACCCGCTGTCGTACGTCCCGACCGGGGTCGAGCCCGACGACGCGCCGGACTACGCGGCCCGCAAGCCGGAGGAGTTCACCGATCGCGCGCGCGCCTCGATGGCGCGGCATGTCGCGGCGATGGTCGGGTTCATGGACGCCGGCGCGGAGGTGTTCGACTACGGGAACTCGATCCGGGGTGAGGCGCAGCTCGCCGGGTACGAACGCGCGTTCGCCTTCCCGGGCTTTGTGCCGGCGTACATCCGGCCGCTGTTCTGCGAGGGCAAGGGGCCGTTCCGCTGGGCGGCACTGTCCGGCGATCCGGCCGACATCGCCAAGACCGACGCCGCGATCCTCGACCTGTTCCCGGAGAACGAGTCGCTCGCGCGCTGGATCAAAATGGCCTCGGAACGTGTTGCCTTCCAGGGCCTACCGGCCCGCATCTGCTGGCTCGGCTATGGCGAGCGGGACCGGGCTGGCGTGCGGTTCAACGACATGGTCGCGTCTGGCGAACTGTCCGCGCCGGTGGTGATCGGTCGCGATCATCTCGACTGCGGGTCGGTGGCTTCGCCGTACCGGGAGACCGAATCGATGGCCGACGGATCCGACGCGATCGCCGATTGGCCGTTGCTCAACGCCCTGGTGAACACCGCTTCCGGCGCGTCCTGGGTGTCCATCCACCACGGCGGGGGCGTCGGCATCGGGCGTTCGATCCACGCCGGTCAGGTCTGCGTCGCCGACGGCACGCCGATCGCCGGCCAGAAGATCGAGCGGGTGCTGACCAACGACCCGGGCATGGGCGTGATCCGCCACGTCGACGCCGGCTACGAGCTCGCCGAGACGGTGGCCGACGCCGCCGGCGTACGCGTGCCGATGCGCGAAGGTGCCGAGGCGCGCGACCCGGGGGTGCTGCCATGACCGACGCCGTCGACAAGTTCGCCGCACTGTGGGGTTCGCTCACACCGATCGGCCGGGCACCGAACCGCGCCGTCGACGGGCCGGCCGGCTCAGGCTACGTGCGCTACTCGTGGACCCACGCCGACCTCGACTGCCGCGAATGGTTCATCGAGGAAGCCCTCGACCGCGATCTCGAGGTGGCCACGGACGGGAACGGCAACATCTGGGCGACCTGGTGTCCGGCCGGCGTCGACGAACGCCAGTCGGCCGTCGTCACCGGTAGTCACCTCGATTCCGTACCGCACGGCGGGGCGTACGACGGGCCGTTGGGTGTGGTGTCCGCACTGCTCGCGATCGACGAGATGCGCACGAGGGGCGCGATTCCGGGCCGCCCGGTGAAGGTCGTCGTGTTCACCGAGGAGGAGGGTTCCCGCTTCGGCGTCGCCTGCCTCGGCTCGCGCTTGCTGACCGGCGCACTGGCTCCGGCGACGGCGCTCCGGCTGACCGACACCGACGGCGTACGGCTGGCCGACGCGTTGACCATCGGCGGACTCGATCCGGCCCAGGTCGGCCAGGACTTAGACCGGCTCGGTGGCATCGGCGCATTCGTGGAACTGCACGTCGAGCAGGGCCGGTCGCTCGTCGATTCGAATGCCGCGGTCGGCGTGGCCAGCTCGATCTGGCCGCATGGGCGCTATCGCTTCGATTTCCGGGGCGAGGGCAACCATGCCGGAACGACCCGGATGTCCGACCGGCACGATCCGATGCTTACGTACGCGTTCACCGTGCTGGCCGCGAACAAGGCGGCGCGGCTGTCCGGCGCGCGCGCGACAATGGGACGGATCCACGTCGAGCCGAATGCGACGAACGCGATCCCGTCGGCGGTCACCGGGTGGCTCGATGCGCGGGCGGCCGACGACGGGACGCTGGCTGGCCTCATCGCCGACATCGTCGCCAAATCGTCCGAGCGCGCCGATCGCGACGGCACAACCGTGACCGTGACCCCTGAATCGGTGTCGGCCGAGACCGAGTTCGCACCGACGTTGACCTCGCGGCTGCAGGCCGTCCTCCCGGGCGCGCCGGTGCTCGCGACCGGCGCCGGCCACGACGCCGGCATCCTGGCCGCGCACGTGCCGACGGCGATGTTGTTCGTCCGCAACCCGAGCGGCATTTCGCACGCACCAGAGGAGTCGGCAACGGACGAAGACTGCGCCGCCGGCGTGACCGCGCTGGCCGACGTGTTGACGGAGCTGGCATGCCGGTGACCCGCCGGTTTCACGCGGAGTTCGCCTGGCTATCAGACGCACGGGGTGAGCACCCGAGCGTCGAATCCGATGTGCTGATCGAGGTGAGCGGCGGCCGGTTCACGAGCGTGATCCCGGGCGTACCGGTCGGGACGGCGGCCACCGACGGGGCGCTGCGCCTCGCCGGACTCACGGTTCCAGGTTTGGCCAACGCACACTCGCACGCGTTCCATCGCGCGCTGCGCGGCCGTACGCAGACCGGCAAGGGCAGCTTCTGGACGTGGCGCGACGGGATGTACGCACTGGCCGAACGACTCGACCCCGACGCGTACTACTGGCTGGCCCGGGCCACGTACGCCGAGATGGTATTGGCCGGCATCACGTGTGTCGGCGAGTTCCACTACCTGCACCACGGCCCGGGTGGCACGCCGTACGGCGACCCGAACGCGATGGCCGCCGCGCTCATGTACGCCGCCCGGGACGCCGGCCTGCGCATGACGCTGCTCGACACGCTCTACCTCACCGCGAACGTCGACGGCACACCGCTATCCGGCACGCAGCTCCGGTTCGCCGACCACGACGCCGATGCCTGGGC
>DATCXD010000142.1:0-9557 GCA_036566005.1 Micromonosporaceae bacterium
CTCGGCGTGGCCCGGTCGACGGACCGCCGGTCGCGGTGAAACCGGTCGACGTCGATGCCGTCGTCCGCGAGTGGCGCAGCGCTCGATCGGCGGCGACGGCACGGCCGGCGAATACGACCGAGGCTGTCGCGCCGGATGACGCACCGCCACGGCCGACGCGTCGCTCGCGCTGGTGGTCGCGCCGCCCGGTGTGACGGTCAGGCTCAGCCCGGAGTGCCGCGCCCCCAGCCGCGGCGGAGGTGGTAGCCACCAAGGGCTGCGGCCGCGGCGGCGAAGCCGGCGAGTGCCAGCCACCCGATCAGCGCGGCGCGTATTTCCCCAGTGAACGCGGCGTCCATCGCGTGCATCGCCCAGTAACCGGGGGAGCCGGGTGCGACCGCCCGTGCCCAGCCGGGCAGCAGGTCGAGTGGCACGAACGCGCCGCCGAGCCCGGTGAGCGCCAAGCTGCCGAGGTCGACCATGGCGCTCAGGCCGCCGCCGCTTCGCGCCAGCGTGCCGAGCATCGCCCCGATGCACAACAACGTCGCGCCCCAGGCGAGCACCGTGCCGCCGAGCAGCCACGGGGATGCGATGCGCAAGCCGAACGCCAGTCGGCCGTACCCGAGGATCACGGCCTGTTGCACGACCAGCAGGGCGAGCGCCGGCCCGGCCTTGCCCACCAGCAGCTCGATGGTGGTGGCTGGGCTGGAGCGCAAGCGCTCGGCGGTGTGCCACATCCGTTCGACCAAGATCGAGCTGCCTACAATGGACATTCCGAGCAGCGAGAACGTGACCAGCATTCCGGCGACGGCCGCAGCGGTGCCGGCCACCGACCCGATCGCGGCCGCGTAGAGCGGGCGCATCAAGGTGATGAGCACGAGCGGCATCGCGACGCGACCGATGAGCGGGCCAGGGTCGCGGGCGAACAAAATGGCATTCATTCGAATGAGCGCCATGGCACGGTCAGCCGACACGGTCGCCTCCGGTGACACGGTCGTCGGCGCCCCCGGCAAGGCGCCGGTAGAGATCGTCGAGGCTCGGCTGCTGGAGATCGGTGAGACCGCTGACCAGCGTCGCCCGGTCACCGCGGGCGATCACCCGCCCCCGTGCCGCGACAGCGATCGTTGCCGCTAACTGGTCGAGTTCCGGCAGGTAATGCGTCGTGTAGCAGACGGCGGCACCGGCCCGCGCGCGAGCGGCCACGACGGCCAGCAACGAATCACGGGTCACCGGATCGGCGCCGGCGGTCGGCTCGTCGAGCAGCAGGACCGGCGGCTCGTGGAGCAACGCGGTCGCGGCCTGGGCTCGACGTTTTTGGCCGCCCGACAACACCCCGATCGGGCGGCCGAGCACCTCGGTCAATGCGAGGTCATGGGCGGTCGCTTCGATCGCTCGCGCGAGGGTATGACGCCGCAGGCCGTGCAGACGTCCGAACAGCGCGAGGTTCTGTCGCAGCGTCGCCGTCGGATAAAGCCCCAGCTCCTGCGGGGCGTAACCGATGTGAGCGCGGGCCGCGCGGATTGATCGCCGGACATCGATGCCGTCGACCCGCACCCGGCCGGCGTCGGCGCGGACAAGCCCGGTGACGATCTCGGCGAACGTCGTCTTGCCGGCGCCATTGTGACCGATCAGGCCGACAATCTCGCCGGCCGCGATGGTCAGGTCGAACCCGTCGAGCGCGGTGACCGCGCCGTACCGTTTGTGGAGATTGATCGCTTCGAGCATCCCGGCCGCCTTTGTGATCTACGTCGTATAGATCTACAGTGTAGAGCGTGTCGGACCGGGAACGTCAACCCTTGAATCGCACCGCGATCCTCGACGCCGCCCTGCGCCTCGCCGATGAGCGCGGACTCGCTGCGGTGTCGATGCGTGCGGTCGCGACGCGCGTCGGGGTCACCCCGATGGCCCTTTACCCATACGTCGGGTCGAAGGGCGAACTCCTCGACGGACTGGTCGACCGGATGTTGGGGGAGTACCTGCCGGAATCCCTTATGGTGGCCGGGATCGGATGGCCGGATCGATTGCGCCGGGTGGCGAGCGGTGCGCGCGACATGGCCCGCCGGCATCCGACCGCGTTCACGCTTCTGTTCGATCGCCCGGCGGTGACGAGCGACGCCGTACGTCTCGTGGACTTCGTCTACCAGGCGCTGCTGGACGCGGGCGTGCCCGACGCGCAGGTACCGCGGCTCGAACGGTTGTTCACGACGTTCTGCCTCGGATATGCGCTGAGCGAGGTGAACGGCCGGTTCAGCGCCGGGACGGTCGACCCCCGCGGCCGGCGGGCCCAGGCCGCGCCCGGGAGTGTGCCGGCCCACCTTCGGTTGGCCGCGTATCTGGACGAGGCGGTCGACTGGGATAGCGAGTTCGAGGCGGACGTCGAGGACCTGCTCGCGCTCATTGCCCGGGCCACGGTCTGATCTCGGCGGGCGACGGCGAATGTCCGAAGGCGGCCCGGGCCCGCGCGCGACGTTGGTAATCTTCCTGGACGCCTACTCACGCGCAGGGAGACGGTATGGCGGTCATCAACCGCGGGTTCTCCGGTCGCGGCCAACGCGATGATGCGTTGCCACCGGGTCAGTACCTGACCGACGGTTTTCCGGTGTTGTCGGCCGGCCCGACGCCCCGGGTCGACACCGATACATGGCAATTCTCGATCATCGCCGATGGGCAGCGCCACGAATGGTCGTGGTCACAGTTGCAGATGTTGCCGAGTGAGTCGGTGACCGTGGACCTGCACTGCGTCACGAAGTGGTCGAAGCTGCACACGCCATGGCGCGGGGTCGCCCTCGACACGTTGTTCGCGCATGTGGAGAGCGCGGCGGGCTACGCGCTCGTGCACTCGTACGGCGGGTACACGACGAACCTGCCCGTAGCCGATCTGCTCGATGGTCAATCCTGGGTCGCTTACGAGTACGACGGGGAGCCGTTGCCTCCGGAGCACGGCGGCCCGGCCCGGCTCCTGGTGCCGCACCTCTACCTGTGGAAGAGCGCCAAATGGGTTCGCGCGATCGAACTGACCCGTAACGACCAGCCGGGATTCTGGGAAACCGCCGGCTATCACAACTATGGAGACCCGTGGCGAGAGCAACGGTACTGGGGCGACTGACCTGGAAGGTTGCGACGGTCTCGGCCGTCCGGCGGGAGACGCCGAGCGCGGTGACGCTGGCGCTCGACGTGCCGGAGTGGCCGTCCCACCTGGCCGGGCAGCACGTCGACGTGAAGCTCACCGCCGAGGACGGCTACTCGGCGCAGCGCAGCTATTCGGTCGCGTCCGCGCCCGCACCGGGTCGGCTGGAGATCAGTGTCCAGCGGATCGAGGACGGCGAGATGTCGCCGTATCTCGTTGACGTCGCGCAGGCCGGCGATCCGATCGAGTTGCGGGGTCCGATCGGCGGATACTTCGTCTGGTCGCCCGACCAGACCGCGCCGGTGCTGCTGGTGGCCGGCGGATCCGGTGTCGCGCCACTGATGTCGATGCTGCGCGCGCGGGGTGACGCCGGAAGCCGCACGCCGTTCCGGCTCATCTACTCGGTCCGTACGCCCGACGACGCCATGTACGCCGACGAGTTGCGGCAACGCGTACGCGACGATCGCGGGCTCGACGTCGCCTATGCGTACACGCGCAAAGCGCCCGAGGGTTGGCGCGGCCAGGTCGGGCGGGTCGACGCGGCGCGGCTCGTGAGCGACGGCTGGCCGGCCTCCCTCGAACCGGACGTGTTCGTCTGCGGCCCGACGGGCTTCGTCGAGGCGGTCGCGGACTTCCTGGTCGATGCCGGGCATGACCCGCGGCGCATCCGTACCGAACGATTCGGACCCACCGGAGGTTGACATGACCGACGCCTTCATCGACTCGGCCGACTACGTCGACGGCAATGCCCTCGGCGGTGCGCTGCGTGAGGTCTTCGCGGTCGACGTCACGAACGCCCAAGGTCGCTGCGCCAGCTGCGGCAACGTCAACCCCGTCGGAACTACCCACGTGTACGCCCACGCCGCCGGCGCAGTGGCTCGTTGCGTGTCGTGCGGCGACGTCTTGATCCGGATCGTGAGCGCACCGGACCGCATGTTCCTCGACTTCCGGGGGATGTCGTTCCTGGAGATCGCACTGCCGGACGGCGCGGCGATTCCATAGCTCTCGCATCTTCGGTGCCGAGACGTCCACCATGTGACCGCCGGGCGCCGCTGAAGGTTTGCCGCATCGCCGCGCAGTTAGCCGAATTTGCTTCGTGTCAAGGGCGTGTTGATGCTGCCAACGCAGCAGAACTCCCGCCCCCGCAGTGGCCCGCAAGGGCACGGGTCACTGACCGGCCACTGCGTCACGATGCCGTCGGCTGCCGCTCGTGGCTGCCATAGGGGCGGGTGATGATCTCCATGCCATGCCCGGTCGGATCCATGAAGTACAGGCCCCGCCCGCCGTGGTGGTGGTTGATCTCTCCCGGCTGCTTTAGATGTGGATCGGCGTAGTACGTGACCCCGGCTCGTTGGATACGCGCGAAGGCCGCGTCGAACTCCTCATCGGAGACGAGGAACGCATAGTGCTGCATAACGATCGACTCCGCCGGGATGGTGGCGAAGTCCAAGGTGACCCCGTTGCTGGTGGCCACTGGAACGAACGGGCCCCATTCGGTCCCGACCTCGAGCTCGAGAATGTGCGCCAGGAACTCGGCCGACTGCCGGTTGTCCTGGGCATGGATGATGATGTGATTCAAATCGACTGACATGCGTGGAATGCCTCCGTAAGGCAATCTCACGGACACCTCCATGCCTCACCCAGCCGGTGACCGACACGCGATGCCGTGCTCACGATCCTAAGCACCCCGCCAGGTGGCCTAGTCATTCATGAGACGGAACACTAGCGTCTGGCGTATTCGGCCCCGGGACGTCGCCGTGTTGCGCTGCCTAGACGATGAGGGCGGTTTGGGGCACAGTCCGGGTCACGCCGTCAGTCGCGAGACGGATCCAGGGTCAGGCTTATCGAGTTGATGCAGTAGCGGGCATTGAGCGGGGTGTAGCCCTCGCCATCGAAGCGGTGGCCGAGGTGTGAGTCACAGTTCGCGCACCGGACCTCGACACGCACCATGCCATGCGACTTGTCCTCGATGTAGCGGATCGTGCCCGGGATCGCCTGGTCGAAGGACGGCCAGCCGCAGTGCGACTCGAACTTCGTGGCGCTGTCGAACAGTTTCGCGCCGCATGCCCGGCAGTGATACGTCCCCTTTGTCGTCGTTTCGACGTACTCGCCGGAGAACGGCGCCTCGGTGCCGGACTGCCGGAGCACCCGGAACTCGGCCGGCGTCAGGCGTGCCTTCCAATCGTCCTCGGTCTGCGGCAGGGCGTCGGTGGAGCGTACGTAATCCGTCATGCCCCAACCGTACGACGCGCGTGCTCGCGCCACGATTACCGATCGCGAACGGCGCGACCATTCGAGCCCCCGGGCGGAAGCGGGAGATTGTCCGGCCGGTGGCATAGAGTCCCGACATGGCCAAGGGGAGTGACGCCACCCAGGTGGAGATCGCTGGCCGGGCCGTGCGGCTCACCAGTCCGGACAAGATCTACTTCGCCGATCGCGGCTTCACCAAACGCGACGTGTTCGACTACTACCGCGCCGTTGGCGACGGCATCATGCGCGCGCTCGGCAACCGCCCGACGACCTTGCAGCGCTTTCCCGAGGGCCTCGACGGCGAGACGTTCTTTCAGAAACGCATACCGACCAGGGGGGTTCCGCCCTGGGTGCAGACGGCGCGCATCACCTTTCCCAGCGGACGCCCGGCGGACGAGTTGTGCCCGGCCGATCTCGCCCACGTCGCGTGGGCGGCGCAGCTCGGCACGATCGTCTTCCACCCGTGGCCGGTGCGGGCCGGCAACACGGACAATCCCGACGAGCTGCGGATCGATCTCGATCCGCAGCCGGGCACCGACTTCACCCACGCGGTGGCGGTCGCCGCCATCGTGCGTGAGGTGTTGACGGATCTCGGGTTCGTCGGGTTTCCGAAGACCTCCGGTGGCCGGGGCGTCCACGTCTACGTGCGCACCCGACCCGACTGGACGTTCATTCAGGCACGGCGGGCTGTCATCGCGTTGGCGCGGGAAGTCGAGCGGCGCCGACCGGATCTTGCCACCACGAGCTGGTGGAAGGAGGAGCGGGGCGAGAAGGTGTTCCTGGACTTCAACCAGATGTGCCGGGATCGCACGATCGCGTGCGCCTATTCGTTGCGGGCCAACCGGCGCGCGACCGCGTCGACGCCGGTGACCTGGGACGAGTTGCCCGGCGTCGAGCCGAACGACTTCGATCTTGCGACGGTGCCGCCCCGGATTGCCGCGATCGGTGACCCGCACGTTGCGATCGACGATGTCGCCCACGATCTCACTCCGTTGCTGGAGTGGGTCGAGCGCGACGAGCGGGCCGGTCTGGGCGACATGCCCTACCCGCCGGAGTATCCGAAGATGCCGGGCGAGCCGCTGAGAGTTCAACCGAGCCGTAAGGCTAGCTCAGACAGCGCCAAACGCGGGTAACCGTGGTGCGTTGGACCTAGTCGTACGCGACGCTGCGGTGCGCGACCGCAACGACGACGATCACCAGCTTCCCGCCATCGACGGTGTAGAAAACCCGGTACGTGCCGACCCTCAGCCGGCGCACACCCGGCCGGCTCACAAGCTCCGTCGGGCCGAAGGCGTGCGGATCTTTCTCCAACTCGCCTAGCTTACGGAGAATCGTCAACGCGGTAGAACGGTCGATCTTGCGAAGCTGCTCCTGCGCATCCGGCCGGAACACCGTCGCGTATTTCACTCCGTACGCGCCAGCGTCTCAGCGATTACGTCCCCCATCGGAACATTCGCGCCGCCACCGGCCAGCGACGCGTCGATCATCGCGGCAACCTGCGACTCCTCGTACTCGCGGAGGGCGGCGAGCGCAGCAATCGGCACCACCGCGGCAACCTCACGGCCGCGACGGGTCACGATCGTGACCTCGTCGCGCGAGGCCTGGTCGATCACATCGGCGAGAGAGTCCCGTAGCTCACGGGTAGAGACGGTGGCAGCCATGTACCAAAGGTACACCGTGTACACATGGCGTCAAGGCTTAAGCCTACCTGCGCGCCCGTCGGGTGCGATGCATCGCGTAGCGACGCGCAGGAGCCTATCGGACCGCGTCAAGCAGGTGCTGGCAAGCGGAACGCCAGATACGGCGCGACCTCGCCAAGCGGCGTACGGCCGGCAGAGCACGCCGCCACGCAGAACGTCGGAGGCCGTGATTGGCGACCCGCGACTCACCCGGACCCGACGCCGGACCCGCCCACGGCACCCACGAAACTGGCTCGCGCATACAGACGCATTCGCCCGGCGCCGCGAGTGTCGCCGTACTTCCGCCGGCATGAGACGGCAACATGTAAGGCATGGTCCACACGAGCATGCAAGCGCTCACCGCAACCGCCGCCGTCGCGGGCATCGCCGGCTAGTACGTCGGCTACCCGAATCAGTACACCGCCTAGCACGCAAGTCGGAGGCTGAGGTCCTGCGGTGATCGGTATTCGGGAATCGACACCAGCGAGCGCGACACAATCCAACGCGGAATGCTCGGGCTACCGCTCTGCTTATTCGGCGTTCTCGTGTCCGGGCTCGGCGCATGGCTTGCCCAGTCGTTCAGTCCGTAAGGCTGAGGTCGAGCCGGCGAACGTGCCGGACGCTACCGCTTGGGGCAGACCGTGTTCTTCGGCGGCATCTGGAGATTCAGCAGGTAGCTATCGACGGCGTTGGTGATGCATGGCGTCTGTGGGTAGGCCGTGTGGCCCTCGCCCTGCCACGTCAGCACCTGGCCGACGCCCAGCATGTTGGCGAGTTTCGCGGTGCCGGCGTACGGCGTGGCCGGGTCGTTCGTAGTACCGACGACCAGGATCGGCGGGGCGCCTGCGGCCTTCCCGGTCGGGTACGGATCGTCCTTGCCCGGCCATTCGCCGGCGGCACAGCTGAGCAGCCCGACCGCGGATGACGCACCGAACATCGGGTACTTGGTGCGCCACTGCGACTGCAGTTGCCGCACCTGGGCGACGGTCGGTTCGCTAGCGAAGTCGGCGCAGTTCACGGCGAGGTTCGCGTCGAGCAGGTTCGAGTAGTTGCCGCTCGCGTCGCGCTCGACGTACTGGTCGGCCAGCGCCATGATCAGGCGCGGGTTGTGCTGGCCGAGTTGGGCGATGGCCTGACCGAGGACGGGCCAGAGCTGCTGGCTGTACATCGCGCTGATGATCCCGTAGTAGACCCAGCCGTCGGTGACCTTACGACCGTCGGCGTTGGTGACCGGAGCCTTGCCGGCGGCGGCGATCGCACCGGTGACCGCGCCGCGCGGGTCCTTCCAGATCGGGCATTGGCTCGCGTTGCCCTTGCACCAGGTGACGAAGTCTCCGAACGCCAGCTCGAAGCCGCCGGCCTGGGCTTCCGACCGCGCCACGGCGTCCTGCAGCGGGTCGATCGCGCCGTCGAGCACCATCGCGCGGATCTTCGTCGGGAACAGTTGCGCGTATACGGCGCCGAGAAGCGTGCCGTACGAGTAACCGAGGTAGCTGAGTTTCGAGTCGCCGACGGCCGAGCGGATCGCATCCATGTCGCCGGCGGCCTGCTCGGTCGAGAAGAGCGGCAGTTGGGCGCCGTACTTCGCGCCGCACGGCGCTTCGGCCTGTTTCGTGTCGGTCACGATCGAGTTGAACTGTGCGGCCGAGATCGGGTCGGGCGTCTCCGCGTAGAGCTCGTCCTGGTCCTTCGCGCTGATGCATTGCACTTCGGTGGAGTGGCCGACCCCGCGCGGGTCAAAGCCAACGAGGTCGAACCGGTCGGTGATCGCGTTCGGTAATTCCTGCGTAAGCTCGACGGCGAGCTCGATGCCGGAGGCGCCCGGGCCGCCCGGATTCACGAGCAGCGACCCGATCCGGTTGCTCTGGTTGTCGTTGCGGACCCGGATCAGCGCCAGATTGAAGGTTTTCCCGTCGGTCGGGTGCTGCCAGTCCTGTGGCACCTTGATCGAGCCGCAGTCGAAGGTGTAGCCGCGCACCGGCTGGTTGAGGATCTGGGTCGCCACGTCGCTGCAGGGTGTCCAGTTGACGGTGCTGGTGCCGGGCGACCCGGACGCCGCGTCCGGCGCGGGCAGCAGCGCGGTCGATGGGGTCGGCTTGGGCGTCGACGACGTACACGCGGATAGGGCGAGCATCGCTGCCGCCGCCGCAACTAGCGCAAAACGCCGCTTCATCGACCCGTCCCTCATCATTCGTCGCACAGGTGTGCCGACGTCGAGCGTACTGACCGATCCTCGTATCTGGCGTGTTACCACGCGGTGGTCGAGGGTCGTCGACGCCGCGCGGCGACGGACGCAATCACGGTGTCGCGCCGAAGACCGGTCGGATTCTCCGCCGGATGTCGATGGGAATGTCGGGCATCGCAGCGACAATGGGCGGGTGAAGCTACCCGTCATGCCACCCGTCTCGCCCATGCTCGCCAAGCCGATCGGCGAAATCCCCGCCGGCCAGCTCTACGAGCCGAAATGGGACGGTTTTCGGTCGATTATCTTTCGCGACGGCGACGAGGTCGAGATCGGCAGG
>DATCXD010000152.1:0-4528 GCA_036566005.1 Micromonosporaceae bacterium
TCGATCTCGTAGACGATCCGGTAGTCGCCTGTTCGGACTCTCCACTCGCCGCCGCCGCCGACCAATCGGATCGCTGACGGCGGCCGGGGGTCGGTGGCGAGCAGTTCGATGACTGCTTGAACGCGTCGCCGCACCTGCGGATCGAACTTGCGCATCTGGCGTGCCGCGGCCGGGGCCAGCGAGACCTCGTAGGTCACGCGAGGCCGAGATCTGCCTTGACCTGGTCCCACGGTATAGGTGCCGCACCGGTCGCTGTCATCTCGGCGCGCGCCTGTTCCGCGGCGCGGATGTCGGCCATGTCCTCGGCCAACTCGAGGATCCGGTCGAGATCGTCGGCATCGATGACTGCCGCTACCCGACGTCCGCGGCGAGCGACGTAGACAGGCTGGTGCTCCGCGCGGGCACGGTCGACGATCGCGGCTAGCTGGCTCCGCGCATCGGAGATGCTGAGGGCTGCGGTCTTAGACATGTACTGATGGTACATCTCGGTAGGCAAGAGTACGAGCAAGCTGCTACTTGTACAGGCCGCACCGATGGGAATCGGCGTGGACCGGCTGGGTCGCCCGTAGTTTCTGGGCCGCCGCTCCGCGACCTGGCGCGCTGACATTTCCGTACCAGGGCAGAAAAGCGCCCTCACGGCGAGCCGTGAGGGCGGATCGATCAAGAATGCCAGATCCCGGCGTGTCAGGCGCGGCCCCGCAGCGTACGGACTTCCTGCAGGCGCTCGGCGAGGATGTCGTCGAGCTCGGCCATGCTGCGACGCTCCAGGAGCATGTCCCAGTGCGTGCGCGGCGGCTTGGCCTTCTTCTGCTCCGGCTCGCTGCCGTCGACCAGCCGCGCGATGCTGCCATCGAACTTGCATTCCCAGGTGATCGGCACCTCGGCGTCCACCGCGAACGGCACCTCGAACTGATGGCCCTTGGCGCACAGGTACTCCCGGGTCTGGCGCGGTGCCAGCTCGGTGTTCCGGTCGGACTCGTAGCTCACGGCTCCGAGGCGGCTTCCGCGCAGCATGCGCTCGCCCATGATCGGCTATCCCCTTCGGGTCGACGAGTCGGTATCCGTGGTCAGGTGACCACGCTTGTCCTAACGAGAGTGACCGCCGTTGGATTCCCACGGCACGATCCCGGATGCCGGCGCCTGCCGGCCATCGTGTGCTAAGGGTAGCCCGCCCAGCGCTCCAGTGACCAACGTCTCTGGCCCACACCGCCCATGCCAGTCGGCCCGGGCTGTGCACCGAATGCCGACACGCCGCACTTATCGCGGGTCGACGATCTCGCCCTCGATCGTTTCGGTGTCCGTCGCCACACCGGCACCGGCCCGGTTCGCGTGGGTACGGGTCGGTCGACCGGCGCGTACCTTTACTAGGCGCGGGCCGAACAGATCACCCATCGCGGCCGACGCGAGTTGCCGCCCGGCGAGGACGGTCAGTCCCCGGCTCGCGAGCGTCCGGATCGGCGGCACGAACAGGGCAAGGCCGAGGACATCGGTGATGAAACCGGGCACCAGGAGGAATAACGCCCCGAGCAACCCAACCAAAGACCGGGTCAGGTGCGGTCCGGGCCGTTCGCCCGCCGCCGCCACCGACTGGTATCGCCGCCACGCCCGCAGGCCCTCCTGCCGCAGCAGTACGGCGCCGAGCGCCATCGACGCGAGCAGGAGCAGCAGGGCGAAGCCGAAGCCGATGAGCTTCCCGACGATGATGAAGGCCACGACTTCCGCGACGAGCGTCACCACGATTGCGAGCGCGGGCCAGCGGATCCGTACGCCCATCCCGACCTCCCGTTGATCGACTATCGACGGGTCCCGCCCGCCGCCTTACTCAACGCTCGTAGGCGCGATCTCGTTCCCCAGACCGTGACCCGCCACAGCGCCTCCCGGACCACGGACGAACTCATCTTGCTCGTGCCGTGCTCGCGGTCGGCGAACCGGATCGGCACCTCGACCAGCCGGAAACCATCACGGTACGCCCGCCACGCAAGGTCGACCTGGAAGCAGTAACCCTGCGACGCGACCGCGTCGATGTCGATCTTCTCCAGGACGGGCATCCGGTAGGCCCGATAGCCGCCGGTGGCGTCCTTGATCGGCATACCGAGCGCGAGCCGGGTGTAGAGGTTCGCGCCCCGGGAGAGCAGGAACCGGTGGGCCGGCCAGTTCACCACCGTGCCGCCACGCACCCAGCGGGAGCCGAGCACCATGTCGGCCGTGCGCAGGGCATCGAGGAGCTTCGAGAGTTCTTCGGGCGCGTGCGAGCCGTCCGCGTCCATCTCGACGACGGCGTCGTACCCGTGCTCGGCCGCCCAGCCGAACCCGGCGACGTACGCCGCCCCGAGACCCTCCTTGGCCGGCCGGTGCAGCACGTGCACCGCCGGGTCGTCGGCGGCGAGCTCGTCGGCGATCGCGCCGGTGCCGTCCGGGCTGTTGTCGTCGGCGACGAGTATCTCGGCCGACGGGACGGCCGCCCGGACGCGCCCGACGATCATGTTGACGTTGTCGATCTCGTTATACGTCGGGATGATCACGAGCACGCGCCCGACGCCCGGATAGCCCTCCGCACCCTGGTCCGGCGTGGGCACCCCAGCCGTCAGCGGCCGGGGTTCGGAGCCCGGTGTCGTGCGTTCGCTCATGCGGTGGTCACCCCATGTCCGGTGGTCGGTGCGGTGGCAGCCCGGCGGGTGCCGAGACGGCCGGCGCGCCGCGTCCACACGGCGCCGAGCAGGAATGCGAGCGCGAGCCCGCCGCCGATGAACTCCGGGATCGGGCCCAACTCGGTGGCCAGCGTACGGTGCTCGCCCAACCTCAACTGACGCAGCTCCGTGGCCGGCACGTTGAATCCGGTGGCGTTGTGCACGCCGCCGCTGGCGTCCACGAAGCCGGAAATCCCCACCGTGGACACCATGAGCGCGTCCCGTCCGTGCTCGAGGGCTCGAAGCCGGACCATGGCGAGCTGCTGGCTGGCCTCGGCCCGATCGAAGTCGGCGTTGTTCGTCTGCACGGTCAGCAGCTGCGCCCCGCCGGTAACCGTGTCCCGCACGATGTTGTCGTAGGCGACCTCGAAGCAGATCGCGTCTCCGACGGTCACGCCGCCCAGGTTCAGGATGCCGTGCGTCGTGCCGGCGAGAAAGTCGTGCGTGACCAGGTCGACCTTCTTCGACACCAGCCGGGCCACGCCGCGCATCGGCATGTACTCGGCGAACGGCACCGGGTGCTGCTTGACGTACGTGCCGTGCGGGCCGGACTGCGGGCCGCCGGTCGGGCCGGGCAGCCACACGATGGACGCGTTGCGGTCGAATGGGCCGGGACCCTCGAGCACCGCGCCGACCAGGATCGGGGCGCCGATGGTGTTCGCCGCGACGGTGATCTCCGTGGCCGCATCCGCGTTGCCCGGATCGTCGGTGACAAGCGGGTCGATGTCGCTGGAGTTCTCCGGCCAGATCACGATGTCGGGTTTCGGAGCCCGGCCGGCCGCGACCTGGGCGGCGAGGGTGAGCGTGGCCCGCACGTGGTTGTCGAGGACGGCGCGGCGCTGTGCGTTGAATTCGAGACCGAGCCGCGGCACGTTCCCCTGCACGATCGCGACCTGGACCGGCCGGCCGGCCGGAGCGTGCAGCGGCACGGCGAAACCGAGCGGGACGACCGCCAGCCCGGCGATCGCGATGCCGGCGGTTGCGATGCCGGCGGTTGCGACGGTACGCTGCCGGGTCGTCTCGGTGTGACCGGCACGATCCGCTTCCCCGGTCCGGCGGAGACGACGCGCCTCGGTGACCCGCCACGCGGACAACGCGAGCATTCCGCCGCACAGTGCCACCGCGAACGTCACGAGTGGCGCACCACCCAGTGCCGCGAATCGCAGCGCGGGTGAATCGCCCTGGCTGAAAGCGAGCCGGCCCCACGGGAAGCCGCCGAACGGCACGCGGTCGCGCAATGCCTCCTGGCCGACCCAGAGCAAGCCGGTCGCGACCGGCCACATCCAACGCGCGCGGTCGATGAGCGGACTGGCGTACGCCGCCAGCGCCCCGGTGAATGCGATGAACGCTGCCTCGGCGGTCGCCAGGATGAGCCAGGGTCCGGCGCCGCCGACGATGTGCGTCCATTGGATCAGCGGCACGAAGAACAGCAGTCCGGTCAGGCCCGCGAGCCGGAATCCGCCCCAGAACGTCCGCCGGTGGACGGCGACGGTGATCGCCGCGACCGCGAATGGCGCGAGCCACCAGAGGTTGGCCAGCGGGAAGGACACCAGCAGGCCGCCGCCCGCACCGATGGCGAGCAGGACTGCGATGGCGGTTGGCAGCCCCGGGGGGCGCGTGCCGGTAGCGGAGGTCGATCCGCCGATCGGGACGGCCGGGGCCGCCACCACGCCGGTCTCGCCGTCCGCGTCGCGATCACGCGCCGCCGTGCCGGTGGTGGAGCTGTTCGTCACCGCTCAACTGTGCCTTATCGAGGCTGAGTGTGGCGTACCAAGGTCCACGAACGGCGTTTTGTCCGTTTCCGCGACGCGCTCGTGGCAACTGGCACGGCTGTGGTCGCC
>DATCXD010000157.1:0-3861 GCA_036566005.1 Micromonosporaceae bacterium
GTGGCGCGGGGCGCGCCGGTTGCGCGCAATTGGCTGACGTCCGTGGCGTTGAGCTTCGCCGCGCTGGCGATCGTCGTGGTCGCGATCCTCGGTGTGCTTGTCGTGACGTGAGCCGGCCGCGGCCCGCCGTCAGTCGAGATCGTCCGGATCATCAAGGCGCGCAAGCCACGTCGCGAACCGATCGATCGGCGTATCGAACTCCGGGTTCTGGTCGACGAAGTCACGCAGGCAGGTGGCGACCCACTCGATCGTCACCGACTCCTCGCCCCGCCGATCCGTCAGTTCCTCGATCCCGCGATCGGTGAAGTACATCGTTCCTCCACGCCCCTGCGGCGGGGCGTCACCACTTGTCGTGTAGGGCGAACGGCCGCCCGTCGGTGCCTCAGCCGCGCGGCAGCGCCGCTTCGACGACCGCGGCCTGCTCGACCTCGTGCAGCTTGGCCGACCCGACCGACGGCGCCGCGGCCGCCGGGCGCGAGATACGCCGCAGCGGCACGCCATCGAGCTGCTCCGTCAGGTTCAGCGCGATGAAGCTCCAGGCGCCCTGGTTGGCCGGCTCTTCCTGCACCCACGCGACGTCGGTCGCGTTCGGGAACGTCGTCAGTGCGGCCTTCACCTCGTCGACCGGCAGCGGGTAGAGCTGTTCGAGACGCACGATCGCGACGTCCGACAGGCCACGCTCGGCCCGTGCGGTCAGCAGGTCGTAGTAGATCTTGCCACTGCACAACAGCACGCGGTTGACCTCGTCCGGGACGATCGGAGTGCCGCCGATCCCGTCGTCTAGCAGCACCGGCGCGAACGTACCGGTGGTGAAGTCGTTCACCGACGAAACCGCGAGCCGGTGGCGCAGCAGCGACTTCGGCGTGAAGACGACAAGCGGCTTTCGCTTGGGGGTCAGCCCCTGGCGGCGCACCAGGTGGAAATAGTTCGCCGGGGTGGACGGGATGGCGATGCGCATGTTGTCCTCGGCCGCCAGCTGCAGGAAGCGCTCCGGCCGGCCGGTCGTGTGGTCCGGGCCCTGGCCCTCATGGCCGTGCGGCAACAGCAACGTCAGTGCGTTCTTCTGGCCCCACTTGATCTCGCCGGCCGTCACGAACTCGTCGATGACGGTCTGCGCGCCGTTGGCGAAGTCGCCGAACTGCGCCTCCCAGACCACGAGCGCATCCAGGTTCTCCAGCGAATAGCCGTACTCGAAGCCCATCGCCGCATACTCCGACAGCAACGAGTCGAAGGCGAAGAACCGGCCGCCTTCCGCCGCGATGGCGGCCGCCGGAAGGTAGTCGGTGCCGTTGACGGCGTCGACGATCGCGGCGTGCCGCTGGACGAACGTGCCGCGTCGGGTGTCCTGGCCGGACAGCCGCACGGTCAGACCCTGCGACACCAGCGAGCCGAACGCGATGATCTCGGCGAAGCCCCAGTCGATGCCGCCCTCGACCGACATCTTCGCGCGTCGCTTCAAGAGTTGGGTGACGCGTTTGTGCGGCGTGAAGCCCGGGGGCAACTCGATGTGGGCGTCGCCGATGCGCTTGACCAGGGCGGCCGGGATCGCGGTAGCGATCTTCGGCTCGGGATCCGCCGCGCGGCTACGACTCGGGCGTACGGTCGTCGACGCATCCCGGGTCGCCTTGAAGACCGTCTCCAACTGCTGCTGGAAGTCGCGCAGCGATTCCTCGGCCATGTCGAGCGAGATGTCACCCCGACCGATCAGTTCCTCGGTGTAGAGCTTGCGAACCGACCGCTTGTTGTCGATGATCGCGTACATCTGCGGGTTCGTCATCGACGGGTCGTCGCCCTCGTTGTGACCGCGACGGCGGTAGCACAACATATCGATCACGACGTCCTTGTTGAACGCCATCCGGTATTCGAACGCGAGCCGGGCCACGCGTACCACGGCCTCGGGGTCGTCGCCGTTGACGTGGAAGATCGGCGCCTGGATCATCCGCGCGACGTCGGTCGAGTAGAGCGACGAGCGCGAGTATTCCGGCGCGGTAGTGAAGCCGACCTGGTTGTTCACGACGACGTGGACGGTGCCACCGGTCCGGTAGCCGCGCAGCTGCGACAGGTTGAGCGTCTCGGCCACCACGCCCTGGCCGGCCATGGCCGCATCGCCGTGGATGGCCACCGCCAGCACCGTGTAGCCCTCCAGGCCGCGGTCGATCCGGTCCTGCTTGGCCCGCACGATGCCCTCGAGCACCGGGTCGACCGCCTCCAGGTGCGACGGGTTCGCCACCACCGAGACCTCGATCGTGTGCTGGTCGTCGGCCGTCGTGAACTTGCCGTCCATACCCAGGTGGTACTTGATGTCCCCGGATCCCTGCGCCATCTTCGGGTCGAGATGGCCCTCGAACTCGTTGAAGATCTTCTCGTACGGCTTCCCCACGATGTTCGCGAGCACGTTGAGCCGGCCCCGGTGGGCCATCCCGATAACGACCTCGTCGAGCTTGTGCCGGGCTGACTCGGCCAGCACCTCGTCGAGCAGCGGGATGAGCGACTCGCCGCCCTCCAGCGAGAAACGTCGCTGGCCGACGTACTTCGTCTGCAGGAACGTCTCGAACGCCTCGGCGGCGTTGAGTCGACCGAGGATGTAGCGCTGCTCGTCGACCGACGGCTTCTCATACTTGCGCTCGACCCGTTCGGCGATCCAGCGCCGCTCCTCCGGGTCCTGGATGTGCATGTATTCGATGCCGACCCGGCGGCAGTAGGAGTCGCGCAGCACGCCGAGGACGTCACGCAGCTTCATCTTCTGCTTGCCGGCGAAGCCGCCGACCGGGAACGTCCGGTCCAGGTCCCAGAGCGTCAGACCGTGCTCCAGCACGTCCAGGTCGGGGTGCCGGCGGATGTGGAACTCCAGCGGATCGGTGTCGGCCATCAGGTGCCCGCGCACCCGGTACGCGTGGATCAGCTCGATCACCCGGGCGGTCTTGTTGATCTGCCCCTCGGAGTTGAGCGAGACGTCGCGGACCCACCGCACCGGCTCGTACGGAATCCGCAGCGACGTGAAGATCTCGTCGTAGAACGCGTGCTCGCCGAGCAGCAGTTCGTGCATGACCTTCAGGTATTCGCCGGACTGCGCGCCCTGGATGATGCGATGGTCGTAGGTCGACGTGAGCGTGATGATCTTGCTTACCGCGAGGTCGGCCAACTGCGACTCGCTCATGCCGGCGAACGGCGCCGGATACTCCATCGCTCCGACGCCGATGATCGTGCCCTGGCCGGCCATGAGCCGGGGCTGCGAGTGAACGGTGCCGATGCCGCCCGGGTTGGTGAGCGAGATCGTCGTGCCCGCGTAGTCGTCGATGGTCAGCTCGCCTCGGCGTGCGCGGCGCACCAGGTCCTCGTACGCCGCCCAGAACGTACGGAAGTCCATGTCCTCGCAGGCCTTGATGCTCGGCACGACAAGCGTGCGCGAGCCGTCCGGCTTGGCCAGGTCGATCGCGATGCCGAGATTGACGTGCTCCGGCGTCACCAGGATCGGCTTGCCGTGCTGATCGCGGCCAGTGTCGGCCGGTTGCTGGCTGTGGCCGCCTCCGCCTGGCTCCTTAGTCGCTTGACCGGCGACCGGGGCCTCGGCGAACGAGTTGTTCATCTCCGGGTGCTCGGCGAGCGCCCGGACGAGTGCGTACCCGATCAGGTGGGTGAAGCTGACCTTGCCGCCGCGACCGCGGGTGAGGTGGTTGTTGATCACGATGCGGTTGTCGGCGATCAGCTTCGCCGGCACCGCTCGCACACTGGTCGCCGTCGGGACGCTGAGCGACGCGTCCATGTTCGCCACGATGCGGGCGGCGACGCCGCGGATCGGGCTCGTGCTGACCCCGGTCGGCGCCGCCTTCGCCGGCGGCGCGGTCGGCTCGGCCTTTGCCG
>DATCXD010000168.1:0-5558 GCA_036566005.1 Micromonosporaceae bacterium
ATGGCACAGACGTACGACGCTATTGGGCCTCGAGAGGACGGCGGAATCCGTTGTGGCACAAACGATCCACGACCAGGAACACTCGCCCGCACCGGCGAGAGTCGGCCGATTCCATCAACGTCGCCGCCTGCGACCCGGCAGCCGTGACGCACGGAACCGGCCCGGCCCCGACGGCCAGAAACCGTTATGGCACAAACAATCCGTCGCAAGGGCCACGTCCACCAAACGGCCTGCCCGCCCGGGTGAACCGACGGCCGTACTGAGGAAACACGGTCGCGCTGAGGAAACACGGTCGCGCTGAGGAAACACTGAGTATTTCGGCCCGCCTTGCCGGGAACCGGGCGGCGCGGCCCGGATAGGTCGAGTCGCGGTCGCGCGATCGAAGCTCGTGCCCGGTTCAACGCAGTTGAGATGGGTGGGCATGACAGGCTGCAACCGATCAGCCGCGGACGCGTAACGGCGAGTTGAAATCGTGTGGCGCAAGCCATAGACGGCACCGGCGGCCACGAGCGCTCGCCCTAAATCCGCAACAAGTCGGCCCGGTTTCCTCAACCTCACCCGGTCGGCCGCGGAGCCGTGATGCACGCCAGGAGCGCGATACGACCGGCTGAAACCGTTGTGGCACAAAGCATCCGTGGCCAGGAACGCGCGACGGCACCAGCTACAGCCGGCCCGATCGCTCACCGCGACCACCCGCGGGCCACGCTGTCGCGACGAGCTGAACCCGTTGTGGCACGGACGATCCGCGACCAGGACCCCAGCCGACCTCAGCGAAGGCGAAGGCGGAGGCTTAGCTGAGCGCCTACCGTCGTGTAGCCGACCGACCGCGCGACAGCCTGCGACGCCGGCGCGCGGGCCCGCCACTGTGGAATCAGGCCGGCATCGAGGGCGTGGCGTGACGCCTCGGTGGCGGCCCGCTTGGCCAGACCTTGCCCGCGGTGGTCCGGGTGGGTCAGCACCATCATGTGCGCGAGTCGACCAACCCATGGCCGGTACGCGCAGACTCCAGCGATCGTGGCCGCCCGCCAGATCACGAACAGCGGCGATGTCGCGTCCGTGATGCCGACCTCGTTCGCGTCATCGGGACCGGCATCGCGCTCGAGTGCTGCGATCGCGTCCTCGACGTCGGCCAGCGCTACCGCCTCGACCGGCTCGCCGACGCGTGGCGCGAAGTCCGGTGCATCGAGATAGGCCAACTCCGCCGGACCGAGGATGCAGCCGGGGTCCGACGGCCACAACGATCCCCACGCCGGCCGGTCGGTTGCCTGCTCCGGTTGGGCGGTGCCGAGGGTGTCCCGTACCAACGCTGCTTGTGGCTCGTCCGGCGCGGTGATCAACGCACCGGCGGCGACCGACCCGGCACCCAGCCGGATCGTCCCGACCCACCCGGGCGGCGCGATGGCGGACGCGGCACTTGACGCGACCGTGATCTTGCCGGGGACCCATCCATGCGGTACGCCAGACACGACATTCCAGGCCACGGCGATGCGATCGAGGGTCGATGGCAACATGGCGGCACTTTGCCACGGCCCCAGCGACCCCGACAAGGCGATTAGCCGGCGGCGGCGAGCACGAAACGCCCCGATCTCGATAGGCTCGACGCATGACCGTGCGCACCGAGCTGACTCCCGGCGTCCAAACTCCCTGGCGGCAGGTGCCGGCGAGCATTCCGCGTCCGGAGTACGTCGGCAAGAAGCGTCCGCAGCCATATACCGGACCGGCCGTCCAGACACCGGAGACGATCGAGAAGATGCGGCTGGCATCGCGGCTCGCCGCGCAGGCGACGCAGCTCGGGGGAGCGGCCTGTGAGCCGGGCGTGACGACCGACGAGATCGACCGGATCGTGCACGAGTTCCTGTGCGACAACGGCGCCTATCCGTCCACGCTCGGCTACAAGGGCTTTCCGAAATCGTCCTGTACGTCACTCAACGAAGTCATCTGCCACGGCATCCCCGACTCCACTGTGATCGAGGATGGCGACATCGTCAACATCGATGTGACGGCGTTCATCAACGGCGTACACGGCGACACCGATGCCACGTTCTGCGTCGGCAACGTGTCGGACGAGGCGCGGCTGCTGGTCGAGCGGACGCACGAAGCGACCATGCGCGGCATCAGCGCGTGCGCGCCGGGTCGGCCGATCAACGTGATCGGTCGGGTCATCGAGGCGTACGCGAAGCGGTTCGGTTACGGCGTCGTCCGCGAGTTCGGTGGTCACGGCATCCACACCACGTTCCACAGCGGGCTGTTCATCCCGCACTACGACAACCCGGCCTTCACGACGGTGATGGAAGAGGGCATGACGTTCACGATCGAGCCGATGATCACGCTCGGGACGGCCGCGTTCGACATCTGGCCGGACGGCTGGACCGCGGTCACCAGGGACCGCAGGTGGACGGCCCAGTTCGAGCACACGATCGCGATCACCGAAAGCGGCGCGGAGATTCTGACCCTGCCATGAGCGATCAGACCTCATCCGCGGCGGGCGCATCGACGCACGCGTCGGCGGACATATCCAACGGCGGGACGACGCCGCCTTCGGAAACGCAAGAGGGCGAAACGTTGCCGGCGGCGGCGAGACGCGACAGCCGGACGTCGCCGGCGGCGTACGACGATCATCACCACGCCGACGTGTCGGGCGGTTGGTTGCGCCCCGCCGTCTTCGGCGCGATGGACGGCCTCGTCACCAATATCGCGCTGATCAGCGGCGTCGGCGGTGGCGGTGCGTCCCGGCACGTCATCGTGCTCACCGGCATCGCCGGGCTGGTCGCCGGTGCGATCTCCATGGGGCTGGGTGAATACACCAGCGTGCGTACGCAGAACGAACAGGTTGCCGGCGAGGTCGCGAAGGAGCGTCGCGAGCTCGAACGGCACCCGGTGGCGGAGGCCGAGGAACTGGCTCAGCGCTGGATCGAGCGTGGACTGTCGCCGGACCTGGCGAGGCAGGTGGCAACCGCGGTCGCCGAGAACCCCGAGGAGGCGCTGCGCATCCACGCGCAGGAAGAGCTCGGCGTGAACCCGCACGACGTACCGAGTCCGTGGATCGCGGCTGTGTCGTCGTTCGTGTGTTTCTCGATCGGTGCCGTGCTGCCGTTGTTGCCGTACCTCTTCGGGTTCAACAACCTCTGGCCGGCGCTGATCGTCGGCGGTATTGGCCTGTTCGTAACCGGTGCGCTGACCTCGCGGTTCACGAAGCAGCGCTGGTGGTTCAGCGGCAGCCGCCAACTCGTCCTGGGTGGAGTGGCGGCCGCGGCCACGTACGGGATCGGGCATCTGATCGGCGTCGGCGTCGGTTAACGGCGGCCAGCTAACATCGGCCGGCTAACGGCGGTTGACAAACGGCGGGTCGGTCAACGGCGCCGGCTAACGGCGGCCGGTGGTGCGCCATCAGGGTGGTCGACGGTCTGCGCTACGGGCAAGACGGATCACAGGATCATGATCAGGCCGGGTGTGGCCACCTCGACCGGTCCGTCGAAGGTCTCGGCCGCCGCCGCGAACGCCGCGTCCGGATCCGTACCCGGCCACAGATGTGTGAGCAGGAGCGCCTTCGCCTGGGCGCTCTGCGCCCAAGCCCCGGCCTGGCGCGCGCTCGATAGGTATGCCGCACGCATTTCCGGGACCGTCTCGGGGTGTGTGGCGTCCGCGATCAGCAGGTCGGCGCCGGTGGCGAGCTCGGCAACGATCGGGCTGGGTCCGCAATCGCCGGTGTACGCGAGGACGGTCGGCGCCGCCGCGCGGGCGGATATCCGGATGCCGAGATTCGGCACCATGTGCGGCAGATCCCGGGCGGTGCAATCCAGCGGCCCGATCTCGAACGCGTCGCCGTCGGCAACGTCGTGCAGGACGTACGCGTTGTCGACGGTGTTGGGCTGATCCAGCGCGAGGAGCGTCGCCAGCGAGCCGAGCGGCGCATACACGGGCAGGGCCGCGGTCGGCGGCGTCAGTAGGGCCCGCGCACGTAGCAGCGGTTGGAGATCGGCGCAGTGATCCGGATGGCCGTGACTCACCCAGACGGCGTCGACGTCGGCGGCGTCGACGAGCGCGAGCAGGCGCTGGATCGTCGCGTAGCCGGGATCGACGATGAGCCGGAAGCCGTCGTGCTCGACGAGGAAGCCGCCGCATCCCTGATGTGCGGTCGGGTACGCGCCCGCGCCGCCCAGCACCGTCACCTTCATGCACTCAACCTAGAGGTCGGTGCCGGCGGGCGCCGGAGGACCGAGCGTTTCGCGGGGCCGGCCTGTTAGGACGTGAGACCGGGGAACGAGACAGTCCCCGGCACCGCTCCGCCGACCCGACGGAATGCCGCGGCCCGCAGCGCGGCGTTGGTGAGCACCGTCAGCGGCGCCTGGCGACCGCTCGACTCGGCCGCCGCAACGACCGCGCGCCAAAGGTGAGCGCAGCGCTCCTCGACTTCGACGGCAAGAGCGATGGCACTGAGGGGATCGGTCACCGCGAACGGCAGCGCGTAAATGGCCTGACCGGTCGGGGCTGACGTCATCGTTTCGAGCATCGAGTCGCGTTGGTCCCGGTGAACCGCCTCGTATTGCAGGGCCATCGCCCGGGCCGTACCGGTGAGTTTCGGGCCGACCACGCCGTAGGCGTAGATCGCGGCATGTTCGCCGTCGAGCGCGGCGTCCAATGCAGCGTCCAGCGCGGTCATCGCAGGGCCGCCACGTGGGTCGCGCGGCAGGCCGCGATCGCCGCGATGATGGGTACGCGTTCGGCGGCGACCGAGATGCACACCGCGACTGCATTCGCCTGTGCGGTCTTCTCGGCGGCCGACAGTTGTGCCTTGATCACCGCCGGGCTGAGTCCCGCCGTCGGCGAACCCGAGGGCGACACCGGCGCCGATGTCGATGTCGCCGGTGACCCGGGCGATGTCGATTGTGTGGCCGATCCAGCGGGTGGTGGCGGCGTCGACCCGGACGTTACGGCCGGCGGCGTGGCGGTGGTAAACGGCGTTCCCCCGGGCGATGTTGCCCCGGGCGATATTCCTCCAGGCGATGTTCCCTGAGGCGATGTTCCTCCGGGCGACGTCGCCGTGGGGTTGGTTGACGAAGGGTTCGTCGCCGCCGATGGCGACGCCGTCGGATGCGGCGGCGGCAGGGGGATCCCGTTCGGGTGTGGACCCGGCGACACGGCTGGCATGGCCAGACCGATCAACGACGCCAGCGCGATCAGATGTTGCCGGTGCTCCTCGCGCAGTGGTCCGAGCAGCTCGACGAGGGCGGGAGCCGACGCCAGCGCGCGATCGTAGGCCGCGATCAGCTGCGAGGTCTCGGTGTAGGACGGTCCCAACGCATCACCGGCGATCAGCTCCGCGGCCGAGGTGGTCTGCTTCGGCGTACATCCGGCGACGGCAAGTGCGGCGGCGGTGGCCGCGAGACCGGCCAATGCCGTTCGCCGCGTCAGCCGTCCCCCGAGCCCGGTCTCGGCGACGGGAAGTGTCGCAACGGCCGGTCCGGCGACGGCCCGGGCTCCAAGGTCCTGCGCGTCCCGCGCGGCCGCAACTCGCCCGAGCGCAACTTGCGCGGCAGCAACTCGCCCGCCAGTGACTC
>DATCXD010000169.1:0-2946 GCA_036566005.1 Micromonosporaceae bacterium
GGCCGCCTCGAACGACTCGCTGGTCACGGAGTCGTCCGACAGAAGGACGAGCACGGCACCCCGGCTGTCGCGCACGGCGCGTTCCAACCGACGGTTGCGGATCCGGGCGATCGGCCTGAGCTCAGCGCCTCGCGACACCGCCCAGACCTCGCCGATCAGCTCGTCCGGCACATTCTGGCTCCGCGTGGTCGCGGGCAGTTGCAACTCCGTACGGTCCCCGCCGGCCGGGCGCTTGAGGTGCCAGCCGGCGTCGTGGCCGCCGCGCCGTCGGCGCAATGTCATGCGATGGCGGGCAAGCGCCAGGCTCATTGTGTCGTAATAGGTGGCGTCCAGATTCAGTTCGACCGCATCGTCGACCGACGCCACGCCTGGGATCGCCGTGAGATCCGGCAGCGCGAATCCGTCGGGTGCAACGAACTTCCGTTCGATTTCGGTTGTGGTCGCCATCATGAGTGCCTACCCGTGGGTTGCGGCGAATACGACGGACCAGGTCACGTGATCAGCCGCCGTCGAACACCAACGCAACGATGAACATGTGCCCTTCCTACCACCTGCCGGAGGTCCCGGGGACTGGTCACGACGCTCAGTGCGCGGCTTCGAACGCCTTTCCGACGTCGGTGACCTTGGGCCCGCTGGTGAACAGTCCGGTGCTCGGGCCGTCATCGGCGGCCGGCAGCGCAAACCAGGCATAACGCTGTAGGAAGGACAGATTGTCCAGCATCTTCGTGGACGCTGTCACGAACGCCGCCTGCTGGCTGTCGCTCGGATAGTGCGTACCGTTCGAGAAGTTGATCAGAGCGTACTCGGTCAGCCAGATCGGCTTGTGGTAGCGGTTCCAGACCGCTTGCAGATAGGACTTCAGTTGGCTGACCGCCGCACTCGTGGCGAAGTCTCCGCCGTACCAGTGCAGCGCGATGAAATCGACCCGATAGTGACGCGATTTGGCGCCGCTCATGAACTCGTCGAGCCACCCACCCGGCGTCGCACCGCCGGCGGCCACGGCGGGGGAGCCGAGCGTCTGACCGGTCGCCTGGAGCTTCGGCCACAGATTGAGTGCCTGCGTGACGGACATGTTCGACTGGCTCGACAGGTCGGGCTCGTTGAATCCGAGCAGGTAGTGCCCGGCCGACTTGGCCTGGGCGATCGACTGTGTGGTGACGCTGCCGCTGCCCCAGATCATTGGCACGAAGTCGACGCCGTGCGGAGTCGTGATCCCCGCATGCCCGGCCGACCACGTGTAATACCACCCGGCTCCGGACTGGCTCAGTGCCGCGTCGACGCCGTTGAACGACCAGGCCGACACACCCTTGCGTGAGCTCGCCGGCGGCGTGGCCGGTTTCTGGGATGACGTGTGAGCGGGCGTCGATGGGCCCGAGCCGGGCGTCGCGGTGCCCGAAGCGTGGGCGTGACCGTTTGTCGCGGTGGGCGGGGCGCCGTGCGCTCCGTCGCTTCTGCCCGATCCGGTCCGCGGGTACGGCGACGCCGACGCCGCGCCGGCGGCCGCGGACCCGTCGCCGTGACCGAACTGCACGATCAGAAAGGCGGCCGCGCCGACGGCGAGAATAGCGAGGGCCGCGAATGGGCCTCGCCACCGTACGGGAGCCGGTCGCGCGGCCCGGTGCGCGCCTGTCGACCTACGCGGTTGCGGGTCGTCGTTCGCTCCGGTCCCGGGCGTCTCCATCCAGCGGGCATCCTTCCGTCAGCGCACGTACGCTACCGCGCGGCGGCGACCGATGCGATGTGCCGAGGGGTGATCCGCCCGTTCACACGGCCGGTGGCACGGTGAGGTCCGGTGCGGCCTCAGGTACGCCGCCGCCGAGCTCGGTGCGCTCCGGCACGACCTTGTGCTGGGAGATCCACGCGTCGATGCGTGCCCACCAGGAATAGAGCCACTCGACCCGGCCATCGATATCGTTCGGGATGTCGGCCGGGTTCTCCAGCCACCACTGCATGACGATGGACTTGTCCATCGGCAGTTCGCGCCATACGTCGGTGACCGTACGCAAATGGTCGACACCGGTGTGCCCGACCAGGACGACAGTGGCGCGCGGGCTTGCTTCCAGCGCCGCGAGTACGCCCCCCGGTCGGGGCGGAAGCACGTTGCGCATGCGCTCCGCCCGCCGAGCCGTTGCCTGCAAGCCAAGGCGGCGGAGTCGCGTGATGCCTCGCTTGCGCCGTTCCGGCGTGAAGTTGCCGCCCTCCGGGAAGATCAACAATGCGTCGTCGTTGTCCAGGCCTTCGGCCAGATCGGCGATCTGCCGCTCGGCACGTTCCCCGTCGCCCGGCGCGATGAAGCGGTTCGGCAGGCGGTTGAGGAGTACGTCGATCACCGGGTCCCATTGCAGGCTGTCCTTGACGACGATGCGCGGCTCGCGGGCGTACCAGTTGATGAGGGCGTGGGCGAGCAGGAACGAGTCGCCCGGCCCGGCGTGCCGGGACAGGACCAGCAGTGGTCGCGGCCGCTGCAGCGAGGCCGGAGTCACCCCATCGATCTGTACGGTCAGCCGCAGGACCCACTTCGCCTGCCGGTAGAGGATCGCGAGCGCGTGTCCGCAGAGTTGGTAGTGCGCGCGCTGGAACGCGGGCGATTGCACCCGCCAGCCGAAGCCCGAGGCGATCCACATCGCGAACATTGCGATGAGCGCACCGGACTCGACCAGTGAATACGTCGTCGCAAGCCACAGCACGCGAACCGGGCGGAGCCGACCGGTGAAGAGCGGCGACACCGCCGCCGAGACCAGCAGCCACAGCGGCGACGTGCCCAGAAGCGCCAGCGACAGCGCCACGGCGAGCGGTGCCAGCGCAAGCCGGCGCATCCAGCGTGGTGGTGGCCTCACGTGTGCTCCTTGAGGAAGGCCGCCGACGCTTCATAGGCCCGGTCGATGCGTCGCTGCGCGGCCCGCAGGTCACGGTACGCCAGTGGCGAGTCGTCCCGCCTCGAGCCGG
>DATCXD010000189.1:0-5238 GCA_036566005.1 Micromonosporaceae bacterium
GCGATCGGAAGCCGGCCTTGACCTGCGAGTGTCCAGTCCGAACGGGACACAGTGGACCCTCATGTTCCAGCGCGGCGCGTGGACACGGCCGGCCTGATGGCGTAAACAACGGCTGACACAAGCGTGGACGGCACCCGGGACACTCCCGGGCGGCGTCCGCCGCGTCTTCGGATCCACTCTCAACCGCGGAGGTCATCGACCCATGCTCGGGCCGTCCCACGCCCTGTCCGGCGCCGCCGTCTGGCTCGCCGCATCGTTCGGCGCGATGCAGTTCGCACACCTTCACCAGTCGCCGGCGCAGATCGCGATCGGTACGGCGATGTGTGCCGGCGGCGCGCTCGTACCCGATCTCGATCTGTCCGGCCGCGTGACCGCGGACAAAGGCGGCGCGACCGTCGCGCACACCTTCGGTGTGGTGTCACTGTTCACCGCAGAATGCATCGAGAAGGTCTCCCTCGGCGTGTACGACGTGACCAAGTCGCACCGCGACCCCCACCGGCACAACGGGCACCGGACGCTTACCCACACACTGATCTTCACCGCCCTCGTCGGCTGGGGCGTCTACGCCGTGTGCGCCCGGTACGGCAAGACCGCCGTGCTCGTCACGCTGTTCCTGTCATTCGCCATGGCGCTGCGGGGGCTGTTCGCCCGGTGGTCGAAACGGGCCGGCTGGCTCCTGGTCACGGCCGTTGCCGGGTGGACCACCTACCTCGCCTACGGCCACCTGTCGACCGGTCGCGGCTACCCGGTGCTGGGCCTCGCCATCGGTGCCGGCTGCCTCGTCCATCTCCTCGGCGACGTCATCACCAAAGAGGGCTGCCCGCTGTTCTGGCCGCTGCCGATCGCCCGCCGCAGGTGGTACGACGTCGGCGTGCCCAATGCCGTCGCCGTCAAGGTCGGCGGCGCCATGGAGGTGATCGTCCTGCGCACGATGTTCTTTCTCATCTCGCTCGGCGCCGCCGCCGGGCTGGCCCAACACTGGGCGAGCACACAGATCGGCAGGCTCACCGGGTAAGCGCCGGCGAAAGCACCCCAGCGCGGGCCGACTCCAGCGCGGGCCGACTAGAGTGCGGGCTGGCCCCCGCGCGGCCCGCCGCGGCACCGCGCCTGGCGTGGTCCCGCTAACGCGGCTGACCCGTCGGTCCGATCGGCCGGTCCAACCAGATTCGGTCGTGTAGCGGGATGCCATCGACGCTCGTACCAGGTGGGTATCCGGTCGCGGCCGTGAATGCGTCCCTTTCGACGGACCGGAACCGGAAGCCCTGTCGTTGGTAGAAGCGGAGATTGCCGATGTCGGCCGTCGCCGTCGCCACGACGATCGCCGCGCGGTTCTCGGTCACGGCGAGTTCGACGGCCGCGCCGACCAGCCGGGCGCCGATTCCTCGTCCCTGCTCCTCCGCCATAACCGCCATGTTCTTGATCTCTACTGCGTCCGGCCGATCGGTGTCGACGAGCCGCAGATGAGCGACGATGCGATCGCTCCGGCGAGCGACCAAAACCCGACCATCCCGCAGGTACGACTCGAGTTCGGTCGCCGAGTCCTCGGCCAGCGCGAAGAGGTTGCGCAGCTCGTCCCGGGAGCCGTCGTACTCGGTAATCCGGATTTCCTGGTCGTTCCGGGCGAGATGGGACGCGATCCCGTTGGCATAGAAGGCTTCCCAGCTCACTTCGGGCTGGTCCGTTGTGTACTGCCGGTCGAGGCTGACCAGCAGCCAGACCAGCTCGCTGTTGATCGGCTTGCGACCGAGAAGTTCGGGCAGCGGAGAGAGGCCGATGAGCCAGCTCGCATACCACGATGCCCAGTCGGGGTCGGCGCCGTCAGTGAGCCGGTAAACCCGGTGGTGGGTCTCCGCGGCCTCGGTGAGGAGTTCACCGATCCGTTGCTGGTTCGACATGCCGGTTCCCCTCTCGCACCGATGGCTTGGAGTAGGTGGTCGTCGATAGATTGCCACCACCTCGTCCGAACGCCCGGGTCCGGCGGGCGATCCGTACCTGCATATGCTCCCTCGCGATCGCGTCATGGCCGCTTCCGGAGAATGGCCCGGGTATAGAGCAAGTCGAAGCCGCGCCGTTGCACGTTCCGTTGGGACTTCGATCCCGACTGTGTGGTGACGACAGCGACGTCGCAACCGGCGGCCGCGGCGTCCGCGAGCCGGGCCGAGAGCAACGCCGTCTGGACACCCCGCCGTCGGTGCCGAGGCGCGGTGGCCGCACCGGTGAGCTGGGCAACGCCGTCGGTCAGGCGAAGGCTGGCCCCACCGGCGACAACCCCGTCGAGCAGCGCCAGGTACGGCCGGACACCGGCGGCCACGAAGTCGCGCTCGGCGTTCTCCACGACGTCGGTTGGAAAGTCCTCGTGGGTCGGAATGCCCTCCGTATCCGGGTGGCCAACGCCGTCGACGACGACGTCGAGCCATGTCTCGAACTCGCCGTCGCCACTCGGCCGAACCTCGATCCCCGGAGGAGTCACACGCTCGGGCTCGTCGCGCAGCGCCCGGCCGAGCACGTTTTCGAACGACACGAGCCGGTACCCCCGTGCGGTCAGCAGCTCACCGATCGCCGGGTCGGCAAGGTGGGCGAGCTCTATCTGGACAGGTTCATCGCGGGCGGCAAACGCCTGCTCGATCGCATCGAGGTCGGCCGTGCTCGGCGTGCCGCGAAATCCGAGCCCGGCGACCTTGTTGAACGGTGAGCCCGGCTCGGCGAAGCTCGCCACGCCACCCGCGACATGGGTCACGAAGCCGGCCGTGTCCGCCCGGCGACGGCGTGCGGACTCGCTCGCTACGGCCATGAGCTGCGCCTCGGCCCGCTCGATACGCTCGGCCAGGTCGCGGTCGCAGAAGAGGGGCAGCCGAATCTCACGCTCGATCATGGTGGTGAGTGTGCGGCGACCGCCGGATGGTTACGGTCGGCGCTCATCGATCATCGGCCGGTCACCTCGGACGCGGCGTGCCGGGCGCCGGCCGGCACCGCATCGGGTTCCTCGGCGGTCGGGGTGTCGACCGGGTCGCGTTTGCCCGACAGCCTGCTGGGCCACCATATGTGGCGGCCGATGTCCATGGTGAGACCGGAGACGAGCACCGAGCGGACCACGAGCGTATCGAGCAGCACGCCGAACGCCACCGCGAACCCGATTTCGGTGAACGCGGTCAGTGGCAGCGTGGCCAGGACGGCGAAGGTGCCTGCCAGGACGAGACCCGCGGAGGTGATCACACCACCGGTGGCGGCGAGCCCGATGAGGGCCCCGCGTCTCGTCCCGTGCCGGAGGGCTTCCTCGCGGACCCGGGTCATCAAGAAGATGTTGTAGTCGATGCCGAGCGCGACCAGGAACACAAACACGAACAGCGGCAACGAGCTGTCGGCGCCCGCGAAGCCGAAGACATGCCGGAATACGAGCGCACTGATCCCGAGCGCGGCCGCGAACGAGAGCACGACGGTACCGACCAGGACAAGCGGCGCGACGATGGCACGCAGGAGAAGCCCCAAGATGATCAATACGACGGCGAGCACGATCGGGATGATCAAATTGCGGTCGTAGCGTGCGGCATCCTGGACGTCGAGGTTCGTCGCCGTTGTGCCGCCAACCAGAGCGTCGGCATTTGGCACCGCGTGCACGTTGCCGCGCACCCGATCGATCGTGTCGTACGCGGCGCTACTGTCGGGTGGACTGGTCAGCGTTCCTTCCATCAGGGCGGTTCCACCCTGGGTGCGCGGTGGCGTCACGCTGCCGGCGGCGATGCCGTTCGTCCCGGCGAACGCCGCTCGGACCTGTGTCGCCTGGTCGGCCGCGCTGACCACGACGACCGGCGTACCGGATCCGGCGGCGAAGTGGCGCGCGAGAATCTCTTCGCCGACGACGGCATCGGGGTTGCCGCGGAACGATTCCTTGTTGGTCAGGCCGTTCGCGTCGAGCTGGACGATGCCCACCGCCATGACGGCCAGGACCAGCGCGGTGGTGATCCAGGTGGTACGCGGTCGCCGTGCGATGCGCGTGCCGACCCGGGCCCAGAAGCCGCGGGTCGTCGGTTCGGCCGAGCCGACAGTTGGCCGGGCCGGCCAGAAAATCCACCGGCCGACGGTCACCAAGAGGGCGGGCAGCAGCGTCATCATCACGGCCAGCGCGATCACGACGCCGATCGCCAAGACTGGGCCGAGGCCCGCAGTAGAGTTCGTTTCGGCGACCATCAGGCACAGTAGGCCGGCAATGACCGTACCGGCGCTCGCGATGATCGCCGGACCGGCGCGGTGTAACGCCACCGCCATCGCCTCATGCCGGTCCTCGTGGCGGCGCAGTTCTTCCCGGTAACGGGCGACCAGCAGCAGGGCATAATCCGTCCCCGCGCCGAAGACGAGGACCGTGAGGATGCCGGCGCTCTGTGCGTTGACGGTCAGTCCGGCGTGCTTCGCGAGGAGGTAAATGAGCGCCTGCGCGATGGTCAGAGCCGCTCCGGCGGAGATGACAGGCAGCAACCACAACGTCGGGCTCCGGTACGTGAGCAGCAGGATGACGATCACCACGGCGGCCGCGCCGAACAGCAACGAGCTGTCTATGCCTTCGAAGGCCTTGCTGGAATCGGCGGCGTTCCCCGCCGGCCCAGTCACGTGGATCGACATCCCGTCGCTGCCGGATCTCGCCGTGGCGGTCATCTTGTCGACGATGTCGGCCGCCTTGTCCCAGCCATTGGGTCCGAGGTTCAGCGGAACGATGATCTGCGCCGCTTGGCCGTCCTTGGACGGAATCGGACCGGCGACGGTGCCGTCGATCTCCGGGTACGTGCGGAACTGTTGGGCGTCGGCGGCGATCTTCGCGCGGTCGGCCGGGGTTAGGTTGGAGGGTCGCTCGTAGACCACCACCGCTTGGATCGTGTTCGGCGAGGTGAAGGCGGCCTGCGCGTCGAGCGCCTTCGTCGACTCCGCGCTGCCGGGCAGCCACGACTTCGCGTCGTTCTTCTCCGCGCCGGCGAGCTTGCCCGCGAGCGGGCCGGCCACCGCGACGAGCAGCACCCAGAACAGGACGACGAGGTATTTGAACCGTCGGCCGGTGAGGATCGTGACGACTTTCCCAGTCATGAACGTTTTCCGATCGGCGTTCACGGCCCCAGGCATCACGCCATCGGACCTGTGCGGCTGCCTGGCTTCGACAGATCCTCCGAACGCCGCGTTCGGCTCCTCAACGCCGAGGCAGATACCCGTAGCTGAAATGCGATATCCGGCTATGGTAACGGCTCTTCCCGCCGG
>DATCXD010000201.1:0-7028 GCA_036566005.1 Micromonosporaceae bacterium
CAGTAGCCGCGGCTATCGCCGTACCCACGATTGTCATGGATCAAAGCCCGATCTCGACGGGCCGGGCGTCGCCGTCGCAGCCCGCCGCGGCATCGCAGCCTTCGTCACCAACGGCGAAGAGCACCTGGGTGAAGCTTCCGCTCAGCCACGCCCACACCGGCAACACGTCGATATCCGCGCATCCGAGCGAGGGGCCGCCGGTGCATCTCATCGCGGCCGATGACGTGGCGCTGTCGGCCTACTACACGGAAAGCGGCCGCTCGGGCGGCGACTCGACCTCGCCGGTGGCCTACCACTGGTCGCTCTATCAGCCGTGGACGCGCACGTACCAGAAAGTTCCGTGGGCAAACCTCGACGTGTCACCCGGCCTCGGCCTCGCGGCGGTGCTCGAAGGTCCGGCCGCGACGAACCGCATTGGCATCATCAACCTGCGCGTCGGCTCGATGCTCAACTGGATTCACACATCGCATCCGGTCGGCATGGTGGCCTTCTCGCCCGACGGCACACGGCTGGTCGCCACGACATACGCGCCCGGTGGGGACCCGCGGACGGGATCGATGGACCGCAATGGCTTCATCACCATCGACCTTACAAACGGCCAGCAGACGTTCCATGTCATCCCGCATGATCAGCTACTGAAGAGCCAGCAAGCGGCCGACACCGAGCCCTACAACGGCGCCGTGTGGACCGCGGACGGAAAGTACGTCTACTTCAAGTACGACATGGGACTCGATGTGGAGTTCTTCCGGCCGAACGGCAGCCCGGCGCACCCGGCCCACGCCGCCGAACTCAGCTTCGAATGGGGGCTTTCCGCCACCATCTCGCCGGACGGCACGAAGGCGAACGCCGGATTCACCGGCCAGGGCAGTGTTGCCCAGACCAGCGTCAAGACACTCGACGGCGCCACAACCTATAACCAGCCGGTCCAACAACTGCTGGCCTGGGCGAACAACGGAGCCCTGGTGGCCTGGGGCTGTGGCAACAACTGTGCCGGTGCCGGCGAGTTCCAAAGCCGTCTCGTGCTGACGAGCCTGGACGGGCGATCAGTCACGACGCTCAGTGGCCCGCAGAAGGGCAACGACGCCTCGCCGGGCCAGTGGGAGGCATTAATGACGCGTCGTTGAATTGGGTGGTCGTCGGACCGTACGGGTGGCATGCTGCCGCGGTGCTCACCGACGACGTACGCCGCGGGATTGAAACTCGTGGGGGCGAGCAGGGCCGTGCGTGGGTCATGGCCCTGCCCGCGATTGTGGAGCGGCTCTGCGACGCCTGGTCGCTCACGATCGGGCCGGTTCTGGAGGGCGGCAAGGGCGCCCTCGTCGTTCGCGTCATACAGGACGGCGAAGACGCCGTCCTGAAGATCGCGCCGCCGGGCAGCGGGTTCGCGAGTCAGATCGCCACTATCGAGGCTGCGGCCGGCCACGGGTATGTCCGGCTGCTTGCGCACGATCCCGGGCTCAACGCCGCGCTGCTGGAGCCGCTCGGCGAGATGCTTCTTTTACGTCCGTCGGCGGTCGAGGAGAAGCTTGACATCCTGGCCGCGACGCTGGTCGAGGCGTGGAAGGTCCCCAAGCCGCCGGCGACGTCCTGGCACAAGGCGGCGGCCCTGATCGACGACATTTCGCGCGATTGGGCCCGGCTCGGCCGTCCGTGCACGGTGGAAGTCCGCGACACCGCGATCGTGTACGCCCGCCGGCGCCGCGAGGCCACCGACGCAACGGTCCTCTGTCACGGTGACCCCCATCCGGCCAACGCACTCGCCGTGCCGCGGCCACGTCCAGGCGCTGAGTCCGGCTACGTCTTCGTCGACCCGGACGGGTTCGTGTGCGAGCCCGCCTATGACCTCGGCGTGACCGTACGCTCGTTCACCGACGAGGTGCTGGCTGCGGACGATCCGGTCGCGCTGCTGCGCGGCTGGTGCGCCCGGCTCGCCGACCGGACCGGGGTCGATGCCCAGGCGATCTGGGAATGGGCCCTTGTCGAGCGCGTCTCGTCTGGCTTGTTCTTGAGCGTCTGCGGCCATCAGGACGAGGGCCGAGCACATCTGGATTCGGCCGAGCGCCTGATCTGGCCAGGTCGCTGAGGGGTTGCCGTCGGGCGTCGGTTTCGTCACCGCCCACAGATCGATTGGTCGGCCTGCGTCGATCGGCCGAGCCCGATTGTCCGGGCACACGTCGTGCGATTCGGTGCTGATCGTCTGGGCACACGTCGTGCGATTCGGTGCTGATCGTCCGGGCGCACGCCGTGCGATTCGGCGTCGATGGGGTTGCCGCGCTTTCGCGGGCGATTGGACCGTCGCTTCGCGAGCGCCACAAGCCGTGCGTAAGCTCGTACGTCGTGAGTCTCACCATCGGGATTGTCGGTCTGCCCAACGTCGGCAAGTCCACGTTGTTCAATGCGTTGACGAAGAACCAGGTGCTGGCGGCGAACTACCCATTTGCGACGATCGAGCCGAATGTGGGCGTCGTGGGCCTACCCGACCCGCGGTTGGACAAACTGGCCGAGATGTTCGAGTCGGTCAAGATCGTCCCCGCGCCGGTCTCGTTCGTCGACATCGCCGGCCTGGTCAAGGGCGCATCGACGGGGCAGGGCCGCGGCAACGCTTTCCTGGCCAACATTCGTGAGGCATCGGCCATCTGCCAGGTCGTCCGAGCGTTCTCCGATCCGAACGTCGTCCATGTCGACGGAAAGGTGTCGCCCGGCGACGACATCGAGACGATCAACACCGAGCTGATGCTCGCCGACCTCCAGACGATCGACAAGGCGATCCCACGGCTGGAAAAGGAGTCACGGCTGCGCAAGGAGCGCGGTGCGATGCTCGCTGCCGCGAAGGCGGCTCGCGACCTGCTTGATACGGGTACGACGCTCTACGCGGGAGCAGCCGCCGCGAAGATTGACATGGACGAGCTCGACGAACTGCACCTGTTGACCGCGAAGCCGTTCCTTTACGTGTTCAACGTCGACGAGGCCGAGTTGGCCGACGAGCCGTTTCTCGAGTCGCTCCGCGCCCTGGTCGCGCCGGCCGAGGCCGTGTTCATGGACGCGAAGATCGAGTCGGAGCTCATCGACCTGCCCGACGACGAAGCGCGCGAGCTGCTCGCCTCGATTGGTCAACCGGAGCCGGGCCTGTACCAACTGATCCGGGTCGGCTTCCGTACGCTCGGGTTGCAGACATACCTCACGGCTGGTCCGAAGGAGTCGCGGGCCTGGACGATTCCGGTCGGGGCGACCGCTCCCGAGGCGGCCGGCGTGATCCACTCCGACTTCCAGCGCGGCTTCATCAAGGCCGAGATCGTGTCGTACGACGACCTGATGACGGCCGGGTCCAAGGCCGCCGCCAAGAGTGCGGGCAAAGTACGCATGGAGGGCAAGGACTACGCCATGCAGGACGGCGACGTGGTTGAATTCCGGTTCAACGTCTGACTCCCAGCCTTTGCGCGGCGAGGGAGCGTATCGCGAAAGCTGTCATTCCAGGCGTGGCTCGTCGCATCGTCGGCACGAAGTAGGGACGCCGTTGACGGCGTGCCTAGGTGGTGGTGGCGGGCCGAAGCGCTGGTGACGGGCGGGCGAGAGTGCGGGACGCCGCCGCTGCTGGAGCGTCCCGTCGACAACTCGACGACGCATGGGGAGTGCGCCGGTGGCCACTCCCCATGCGTCGCGGGCTTGCAGATTAGTCGTGTTGTTGAGGTGGGGGGATGGGTTCGCCGGTGTCGGCCCAGACGTTGCCAGAGTTCGTCGCAAGGCTGAGTAGGTTGCTGAGCAGGATCGGGCATTGGAAGGCGGAGTGTCGTCCGAACCGGTTGTTCGTGACCGATAGGCCCGGCAGGCTGTGGCCGTGGTCGGCGAAGTTGAGGATGCAGCCGCCGCCGTCGAGCCAGTTGTTGTCGACGGTCACGTTGGCGGCCGAGTCCTGGAGCGCCGCGTTGGGGTCTTTCGAGGTGGACAGGTCGATGGTGTTGTGGCGCAGGGTGATGCCGGATACGCCGTCGAAGGCTTGGATGCCGTCGTTGTGGGTGGATCCGCCGCCTTGGTTGGGGTCGGAGGCGAACCAGGAGGTGTCGTGGATCCAGGAGTCTTGGACCAGGGTGTTGTTGCCGGCTTTCATGCCGTCGACGGTGCCGTGGATGTTGACGCGGTAGAGCTTGGTGTTTTTGGTCCAGATGCCGTCGATGGTTGCGGCCGGGTGCAGGGGGACGAATTCGGAGTCTTCGACGATGGTGTTGGTGGCCGATTCGGTGTTGAGGAGTGCGTTGTTGCCGTTGGGGGTGCCGCCGCGGAAGACGCAGTCCTTGAAGGTGATGTTGCTGCCGGTGACCTTGACGTAGCCGTGGAAGTCTTTACCGCTGATCGTCTGACCACTCGACGAGAACGTCTGATTCCCGTTCACTACGATCAGCTGCGTCCCAGCGGGGACCCCGGTGTTGCTCGCGCCCGGCTTGCCCGTTGAGGGCGTCGACGTGCCGGTGGGGGCAGGCGTCGCGGTCGGCGTGGACGTCGCGGTCGGCGTGGGGGTGGCCGACTTGGTCGGCACCGGAATGGGGGAGTTGCTGGGGGACGCGCTCGCGGTCGGCGAAGTCGATGGTGCTGGCGGCGTCGATTGGCTCGGTGCCCCGGAGTTGCTCGGCGCGGACGACGGTGAGTGCGTCGCCGACCCCGGACCCCCGCCGTGGGCCGATGTGGTTTGTCCCGTCCAGCATCCACTGACAACGGTGAGTAGTGAGGCACTCGCGAGAGCGATTGTGCATGACCGGATCGTTTTCTTCATCACCTGGCCCTTTGCATGAGGGTCGCGCCGCAGCGTACGGCACATTGACCCACCGGACCTTACCGTCATGCGGCCGTCACGCCTACTCCAGACGGCATCGAAAATCACCCTGTTGACGCGGACGACATTGACGGAGCGTGACGTACGTCCGGTCGCCGGCCGCCCTGGGGTCCAAGTCGGACATGATGGGATTGTCGTAATCATGGGTATTCCTGGTCGGACGGTACGGGCCGTCGATATGTCGCAATCATGGGTATTCCTCGTCGGACGGTACGGGCCGTCGATATACGGCTGTTCGTCCGATATAGACGATGACGCCGAGTCGTCGGGGCTCAAGGGGCCCGGGCGGAAGCGTGATCGAATCGGCTTGCCTGGCGGCCCGGACACTCGTAATGCTGAAACGCGTGGGCCTGAAGAACGAGACGGTGTGCACCGACGGAGTCGTCGCGCTGCGAGAGTGGGAGCTCGAGGACGCGCAGTGGTACGCGGACTCCGTCCAGGACCCCGACATACAACGATTCACGACTGACCCGCCGACGCTGACCGCCGACGAAGTCCGGCGAGCAATCAGCGCACTTCGGTCGGCCAAGCCGCCCAACGACGGGACGCTGCCGGACGTGGCTCTGCTGATCTGCGATGCGAAACCGGTGAGCGACTCGACAACATCGCGTTCGCCGGACGCGAAGCCGAATTGCGATACTTCATGGTGCTTGGCTAGCGTTGCATTCGCGGTGGAGTTGACATGCAGAGCGACCAAGGAGGTCGTCCATTGGTCGCATGGTCTCTGGAGCAGGCGTACGACGCGTACCCACGCATCGAAGAGCAGTTTGAGGCCGACCTCGACGTAAGCCCGTCCCCTCGCGGCTCGAACATGCTCTTCGAGTTGGTTGCCAATATGAAACTCGCGCGCGGCGCGGTGGCACTTGACGTCGGTTCCGGCGAGGGCGCGCACGCGATGCGGCTGGCTGAGCGCTTCGGACTCCGGGTGACTGGCATCGACCCCGTTGCCCGCCACATCGCGGTGGCGCAAGCGGCGGCAAGAGACATCGAGGGAGCCGCCGCACCGGACTTTGTCCTCGGCACGGTCGAACAGCTTCCGATCGACGACGCGACCGTGGACCTGTTGTGGTGCCGCGATGTGCTCGTACACGTCGAGGATCTCGCGGAGGCGTACCGCGAAATTCGTCGTGTCCTGAAGCCCCGCGGGCGTGCCCTGATCTACCAGATGTTCGCTGGGCCCAACCTCGAGCCCGGCGAGGCGGCCTGGCTGTGGACGACGATGGGTGTCGTGCCGGCGAGCGCCGATCCCGCCCCCACCGAAGCCGCCATCGCCGCATCCGGTCTGTGCATCAGCGAACGCATCGACCTCGGCAGCGAGTGGGGCGAATTCGCGCAAGAGGCCAGCGGCCGTCCCGGGCGCAAGCTGCTGCACGCGGCCCGCCTGCAACGCCAGAAAGACACCTTCGTCGACCGGTACGGCCAAGCCGCGTACGACATGATGCTGGGCGACTGCCTCTGGCACGTGTACGCCATGATCGGCAAACTTGTCCGGCGCGTCTATCTGCTCAGCGCCCCGGCCGAGTTGGACGGATCCGGCCCCGGGCGGGCTACCGTCGAACCATGACGCAAAGTACGGCGGTGGACCTCAACCGCCACGTGTACGGCGATCCGGACGCGCCCGTCACGATCGTGGAGTACGGCGACCTCGAGTGCCCGTACTGCAAGGCGGCCGCGCCCGTACTGCGGAGCCTGATCGACGGGTCGGACGGTCAGATCCGACTCGTGTGGCGACACTTCCCGCTCTTCCAGGTGCACGCGTTCGCGCTCACCGCCGCGCTGGCCGCCGAAGCGTCCGGCGACCGTTTCTGGGACATGCACGACATCCTGCTCGCGAACCAGGATCGGCTCACCGACCACGACCTCGAAACGTACGCCACGCAACTCGGCGTCGGGCCGGTCACGGGCCCGGCGGCGCAGGCCTACAAGCCGGCGATTCACGCTGACTACGAGGCCGGAACTGAGGCGGGTGTCCGGGGTACGCCGACGTTGTTCATCGACGGCCGGCTGTACACCGGCAAGGTGGAGTTGGGGACATTGCGGCGCACGCTGGAGGTCTAGCCGTCGCAGGGCCCGAGTCGCACCGCAACTCAGGCCAGTCGCACCGCGACTCAGGCCGACGCGTCACCCAGGCTAGGATCACGCCAGTCGCCGATCGGCAGTGGTGGTGGCGGGCTCGTGTCATCGATCGTGCACAGCGGCAGCC
>DATCXD010000252.1:0-2912 GCA_036566005.1 Micromonosporaceae bacterium
AGCTGCGGGTACGGTATGCGGAGGCGGCCGCCGCACAGCGCGCCGCCATTGCCGCGGCCATCCGCGGCGCCGGCGCGGCCCACCTGCGGCTGCGTACCGACTCGGACTGGCTGTTCGACATCGTCCGATTCGTGGCCGCGCAGCGGCACGCCCGCACCAGGGGGACCACGCGATGATGCACGGGGGCTGCGCATGATCCGGTTCCTTCAGCCGCTGTGGTTGCTCGCGGCGATCCCGGTCCTGCTGCTGGCCGGGGTGTACGTCTGGCGGACGCTGCACCGCCGTGCGTACGCCATGAAGTTCACCAACGTCGATCTGCTCAAGACGATCGCGCCGAAAGGTCTCGGCTGGCGGCGCCACGTGCCCGCGGTCGCGTTCATCCTCACGCTGCTCGTGCTCTCGGCGGCGCTCGCCCGCCCGTCGGTCGACACGAAGCAGCCCCTCGAACGCGCGACCATCATGCTGGCCATCGACGTCTCGCTGTCGATGGAGTCGAGCGACGTGGCGCCGACGCGGATCAGGGCGGCGCAGGCGGCCGCGGAGGAGTTCGTCCGTACGCTGCCGACCAGCTACAACGTCGGCCTGGTCGCATTCGCGAAGACCGCGGACGTCCTCGTGTCGCCGACAAAGGATCGCACGTCCATAAGCCAGGCGATCGACGGTCTGCAACTGCAGGAGGCCACGGCGACCGGCGAGGCGGTGTTCACCTGCCTGTCCGCGATCCAGTCGGTGCCGGCCGATGGCGCCTCGGGGGCGCCGCCGGCTCGCATCGTGCTCCTCTCCGACGGCTACCGGACGGCGGGCCGGCCGATCGAGGAGGCCGCGCAGGCGGCGGCGACGGCGAAGGTGCCGGTGTCGACGATCGCGTTCGGCACCGACAACGGCACCGTCGACATCGAAGGCGAGACCCAGCGGGTTCCGGTCGACCGGCCGTCGTTGCAGGAGCTCGCGCAGCTCACGCACGGACACTTCTACGAGGCGGCAACCCTGACCGAGCTCAAGCAGGTCTACCAGGACATGGGCAGCTCGATCGGATTCAAAACGGTGCCGCGTGAGGTGACCCAGTGGTACGTCGGGGCGGCGTTGTTGTTCGCGTTCGCCGCGGCGGGGATGAGCCTGCTCTGGACGTCACGGATGCTGTGACGCCGACGGTTCCGGGTGGCGCTCGGATGCTGTGACGCCGACGGTTCCGGGTGGCGCTCGACGACCGGCGGTCAGTGATGAACGGCGTGATGTCCCGAGTTGACCATCACGACCAGCATGAGGATCCACATCGCGACGACGGTGAAGCCGAACGGCACGGTAAAACGACGCATGACGACCCCCTGACGGGCACGAACGCGAGCCGACGCGTTAACGGATCGGCGGGCACGACGAAACAGGGCTGGTTTCCGAGCTGGCTGGTTTCCGAGCTGGCTGATTTCCGAGCTGGCTGATTTCCGAGCTGGCTGGTTTGGAGCCGTGGTCAGGCGCGGCGGACGCGCACAGCCTCCACGTCAGCGGCGGACGAGCACGCTGACTGTGGCGACCGGGCCACGACTCGGAGGATCGCTATTTCGCACAGCGATCACCTCCTGCGTCTCGTGCCCACCAGGGCCGTCAGGCTACCTGTATCGGCGCATTGACGATCCTTTGAGGATCCGTGCCGTCGCAGATCGTACACGTGCTTGGGCGGCGCCAGTACATACCTCCGTCCAACGTCGGCGGAACGTTGATCGCGCCGACACCGTGTGCCGTTGATCGCGCCGGCGCCGTGCCGAGAGCGTCCGGCTCGGCCGGCTCGCCATGACCGGGCCGACTCGGTGATCCATACTGTGCGGTGATCCATACTGTGCGGTGTCATCCGCGTAGGCCGGTCGAGTGTCGAAAGTCACGCGCACCGAACCGCGAGCGAATCAGGGAGCTGTGGTGCCACGTACCGTGTTGGTGACCGGGGGCAACCGGGGGATCGGCCTCGCGATCGCGCAGGCGTTCGTCGAACGCGGCGACCGGGTTGCCGTGACGCACCGCGGCAGCGGCGCTCCGGACGGCACGTTCGGCGTCCGGTCCGACATGACCGACGCCGCGTCCATCGACGCGGCGTTCACCGCGATCGAGGCCGAACTCGGCAGCGTCGAGGTGCTCGTGGCCAACGCCGGCATCACCGAGGACACGCTGCTGATGCGGATGTCGGAGGAGCAGTTCACCCGCGTTGTCGACACCAACCTCACCGGCTCGTGGCGGTGCGCGCGGCGGGCCGCGACGAAGATGGTGCGTGGCCGGTGGGGTCGCATGATCTTCGTGTCGTCAGTGGTCGGCCTGATGGGTGGCGCCGGCCAGGTCAACTACGCGGCGAGCAAGGCCGGGCTGGTCGGGATGGCCCGGTCGATCGCCCGGGAACTGGGCAGCCGCAACATCACGGCCAACGTGGTCGCACCCGGTTTCATCGAGACGGACATGACCGCGGTGCTCGCCGACGACCTGAAGGCGAGTTACCTCAAGCAGATCCCGGCCGGCCGCATGGCGTTGCCGCGCGAGGTGGCCGCGGCGGTGACGTGGCTCGCCGGCGACGACGCCGCGTACATCAACGGGGCCGTGATTCCGGTCGATGGCGGGCTGGGCATGGGTCACTAGCCGGTTGTAGACATCTGACAACAACGTTCGTCGGGTTTCGTAGGTGGCGGCGGCGACGGGTGCGGCCGCGATGCCCGACGGTATGAAGGCACCCCGCACGAATCTGCTCGGCAATCTTCTCCGTCGGTCAAGAAGGGACCTTCAGGCGTGACTGGACTCATGGCCGGCAAGCGGCTGCTTGTCACCGGCGTCATCACCGACCAATCGATCGCGTTCGCGGTCGCCCGCTTTGCCCAGGAACAGGGTGCGCAGGTCGTGCTCACCGGGTTCGGCCGCCTCTCGCTCGTGGAGCGGATCGC
>DATCXD010000255.1:0-2445 GCA_036566005.1 Micromonosporaceae bacterium
TACGCCTGGCGGCCCATCGAGCCGGTGGCCGTTCGGTTCCTGCGCCCGTCGCCCGCGATGGCGCAGGCTGACCGGATCGACGAGCTGACCGCCCAGCGCGCGGACGCGACGGTCGCGCAGGCCGCCGAGATCCGCCGGATCGAGCGGGACCTGCACGACGGAGCACAGGCGCGCCTGGTCTCGCTCGGGCTCTCCCTGGCCACCATGGAGAAGCTGATGGACACCGACCCCGACCGGGCCAAGGCGATCCTGCGGGAGGCGCGGGCAGGCGCCACCGCCTCGCTGGCCGAGCTTCGCGAACTCGTCCGCGGCATCAGCCCCCCGGTGCTGACCGAGCGGGGACTCGTCGACGCGGTTCGCGCGCTCGCCCTGGACATCCCGCTCGAAACCAGCGTCGACGCCGACCTCCGGCGACGCCTGGACCCCCCGATCGAGTCCGCCGTGTACTTCGGGATCGCCGAACTCCTGACCAACGCGGTCAAGCACGCCGACGCGTCCCGGGCGCGGATCTCCATCATCCAGCGCGACAACCACCTCGTCGTCGAGGTCGAGGACGACGGCCGGGGCGCGGCCGCCATGCACGCCGGCGGGGGACTTGAGGGGCTGCGCCGCCGCCTCGCGGTCTTCGACGGCACCCTGGAGATCACCAGCCCGGCCGGCGGCCCGACCCGTGTCAGGATGGCGGTGGCATGCGAATCGTTGTAGCCGAAGACCTCTACCTCCTGCGCGATGGGATGGTCCGCCTCATCGAGGCATACGGGCATCAGGTGATTGCGACGGCCAGCACCGGACCCGAGACACTCGACGCGCTGCGGACCTGGCGCCCGGACGTGTCCGTCATCGACGTCCGGATGCCGCCGACCCAGTCCGACGAAGGCCTACGCGCGGCCCTCGCCGCCCGCCACGAGATGCCCGGCCTCCCCGTCCTCATCCTCTCCCAACACGTCGAGCAGCTGTACGCCCGGGAGCTCCTGGCCGACGGGTCCGGCGGCGTCGGCTACCTACTCAAGGAAAGCGTCTTCGAAGCCGACCAGTTCATCGACGCCCTGCAGCGCGTAGCGGGAGGCGGGACCGCCATGGACCCGGCCGTCATCGCGAAACTGCTGTCCGGCGGCTCTCCGAATCGGGGACTCGATCGCCTCACCGAACGCGAGTACTCCGTTCTGGGCCTCATGGCCGAGGGACTATCCAACCAGGCCATCGGCCGCCGCCTCTTCCTCAGCGAAAGCGCAATCGGCAAGTACACGACCTCGATGTTCACCAAGCTCGGGATCGACGACGACGATGACACCAACCGTCGCGTCCGGGCCGTCCTCACCTACCTGAACAAGCCATAGCTTGATCCCGGCGCCCGGCACGCCTACTCAACCGCTCGTATTCGTTTGACCTCGTAAAGCGCACGTTCCTCGCCCCTACGGGCGCTCGCGCTACCACCGGCTCGCCGCACGGTATGCCAATGCGGGGCGAACCGGGCGGCCCGCCGGCGGCACCGTCGACGGCGTCCTGGATAGCGGCTGAGCCCTGGTGCGTTAGTGGCCCGGTGCGCACGATCCAGCTCCTACGCTAAACCGCGCCGTCCGCGCGTGAGACCACTACGCAGCGTCTGACCGGCGGCGCGTGCTACAGGCCGAGGGACGCGCTTGGGTTGTTGGTCCACACGTCGGCGTCACGGATGTAGCGCAGGGCAACCGCGACGCTGCGGTGCCGGGTCTGCCGCATGATCCTCTCCAGTGGGACGCCGACGGCCGCAGCCTGGGTGGCGAACCCAGCCCGCAGGCTGTGTCCGGCGTAATCGGCGGGCGGAAAGCGTCGCTCGTCACCCAACAGCGCCACCGCGCGCTTCACGATGAGCGCAATGCTCTGCCCGGTCAGGCGGGCGTTGACGTCGCCGTTGGTCGGCGTGCCGAGGGTGCCGTGCCGGGTGATGGGGCGAAACGCCGGCGAGTCGGGAGGCAGGTCGTCCGTGCCGGCGGCGTGGGCCAGCGCCGCGCGCCATTCCCGCCAGGCCCGGATCGGGCAGGTTGCCGCGCATGTGTTGGTGGGATGCCCGTGCGCGATGCCGACGATCTCGCCGCGGCGTTGCTGGTCGGTCTTGCTCGCCCGGATAAGGATGCGCAGACCGGTCTCGTCCTCGACCAGATCGGCCTGGTTAAGGGCGACGATTTCGCTGCGCCGCAGCGCGGCCGCGTACCCGATGAGCAGCAGCGCCCGGTCTCGCGTGGCGCGCAGCGCATCGCCAGCTGCCGTGGGGTTGCCCGCAAGGCGCGTGCGACGGGGCCGGGGCGACGGGCGTTGGGTCTGTTTGAGCAGCTCGGCGCAGATGATCGACATTTGCGCCGTAACCAACGCCGCCTTCGCGGCCGGCCGAGTGCCTCGCGTACGGCGCAGGCCGGCGACGGCGCGGCGCACCAGCTCGTGTTCGGTGGGCGGCGGGTAGCCGGCCAC
>DATCXD010000258.1:0-3113 GCA_036566005.1 Micromonosporaceae bacterium
GCCCGGGCCGGGGCCGCCGTCGCGCGGGTTGACACCGGGCGGCGGAGGCACGCGCATCTCGGCCGTACGGTCGGCGTGGATGCCTCGTTCATCGGGACCATATCCGCCGGGTGCCGGCCGACCCTGGTCCGTCCCGGGCCGGCCTGGGCGCTGATCCGGTCCCGGCCGGTCCGGCCGAGGCTGATCCGGGCCGCCGCCGAAGGTAGGCGGGGCTCCGCCGAATCCAGCATTGCGATAGCCCGGCGGCGGATACGAACCGGGCGGCGGGCCGTACCCGCCCTCGGGCTGCTCGCCTCGGTCACCCCGATCGCCTCGGTCGTACCGCGGGAAGTTGGTGGTCGGTCCGTTCCCACCCGGCGCGGGTCGATTGGGCAGCGGCGGCACACCGGGCGCCGGCATACCGGCGACCGGCATTCCCGAACCCGGGGATCCGGGCGCACCCATCGGGCTGCCCGGCGCTGGGCGGCCGCCCGGTTGGCCACCGCCCATCGGACCACCCGGCGCCGGCGGCTGGTCGAAGCCGGGCCGGTCGAAGCCGGGTCGATCGAAGCCGGGTCGATCGAAGCCGGACCGATCCGGCGGCATCATCCGGTCGTCCCGCCCGGCCATGCCGCCCGGTCCACGCTCCGGAACGGGCATGCGATCGAAGCCACGATCGGGCATGCGGTCGGGTGACATGTGCTGGCCGGGGCCATCCGGCTCCTGCTCGGCGAGTTGGCGCTCGACACGATCGAGATGCAGGTCGACCTGCCATTCGTCGTAGCCGCCGAACTTCACCCGGAAGACGATGTCGTGCACCTCGCTGGCCCGTACCGGCGGGTCGACGCGTTCGCCGTTGAGCGTCGCCTCGACCCGGTCGAGGAACGTATCGACTTCTTCCACCTTGTATCCGCGCCGCAGCGACCGACGCCGAAACCGCTGACCTTGACTCGTCACAACTCCACCTCCGCTGCAGCGAGCTGCCCACACGCACCGTCGATCTCGCGCCCACGGGTGTCCCGGACCGTGGTGGCCACACCGGCCGCGCGCAGCCGGCGAACAAACTCCCGCTCCACCGGCTTCGGGCTGGCATCCCAGCGGCTGCCCGGTGTCGGATTGAGCGGGATCAGGTTCACATGCGCGAGCCGGCCGGACAATAGCGCACCCAGAAGGTCGGCTCGCCAAGGCTGGTCGTTCACGTCCCTGATCATTGCGTACTCGATCGAGATCCGTCGCCCGCTGTGTGCGGCATACCGCCAAACCGCATCGAGCACCTCGGCGACTTTCCAGCGCTGGTTGACCGGGACGAGTTCGTCGCGCAGATCATCATCGGGTGCGTGCAGTGACAGCGCAAGGGTGACCGACAGATCCTCGGCGATCATGCGCTCGATGGCCGGAACGAGCCCCACCGTCGAGACCGTGATGTGCCGCTGGGACAGGCCGAGGCCCTCGGGAGCGGGCGTGGTCAGTCGGCGTACAGCATCGATCACGCGCGCATAGTTGGCGAGCGGCTCGCCCATCCCCATGAAGACGACGTGCGACAGTCGTGGTGGGCTGCCGGGCAGCGCACCGCGCGCCGCGACCTCAGCGAACCAGGCGACCTGGTCGACGATCTCGGCCGTAGACAGATTGCGGGTGAGCCCGGCCTGGCCGGTCGCGCAGAACGGGCACGCCATGCCGCAGCCGGCCTGGCTCGACACGCAGACCGTGACCCGGTCCGGATAGCCCATCAGCACGCTTTCCACCAGCGATCCGTCGTGGAGTCGCCAGAGGTTCTTGCGAGTCGCCCCGCCGTCGCACGCGAGTTCCCGCACCGGCATGAGGAGCCGCGGAAGCAACGCTTCGGTGAGCCGGGCGCGGTCGGTCGCCGGGATGTCGGTCATCGCGTCCGGGTCGCGTACGAGGCGCCCGAAGTAGTGGGTCGACAGCTGGTTGGCGCGGAAGGCAGCGCCGCCGAGCGCCTCGACGGCCGCCCGACGCGCGGCCAGGTCGAGATCGGCGAGGTGGCGCGGTGGCATCGCAGCGCGATGCCGAGCCCGCGCGTTCGGCGGCGCCGAGGGCGAGGGCGGGAGCATCGGAAGGGCGGTCATGATGTCCCAGTGTCCCACGCCGTCGGGGTCGGAGCTTCGGTCGACCCACCTGCGCGAAGCGTCATGTGGCGACCGGCGCAAACACCGCGAGCAGCACGAATGCCGTTGGCGCGGCAAACACCACGGAATCGAGTCGATCCATCAGGCCACCGTGACCCGGCAGCAGGTTGCTCATGTCCTTGATCCCGAGGTCACGCTTCAACATCGATTCGGCAAGATCTCCGAGGACCGCAGCCGCCGACACCGCCACGCCGATGATCGCGCCCTGCCAATACGGCTGGTGCAGGAGATAGTGGATGAGGAATGCGCCGCCCACGCCGGTGGCGACGACCGAACCGGCGAGGCCCTCCCATGACTTCTTCGGACTGACCGAGGGTGCCATCGGATGTTTGCCGAAGAACACGCCCGCCGCATATCCGCCGGTATCGGACAGCACGACCATCGCCAGGATGGACAGCACGCGAAGATCGCCGTTGTCCGGACGAGCCAGGAGAATGCCGAAGAACAACAGGAACGGGACGTACGCCGCGATCAGGGTGGCCGCCGAGATGTCGCGGGCGAAGCCGGCCGGACCACTCGACAGTCGCCACACGATCACCGCGAGGATCGTCACCATTAGCCCGAGCACCAGCGACTCCACACCGCCGATATAGGCCAGTGGCGCCATCACCACGCAGCCGCCGATCAGCGGAACGAGCGGTGGTTCGGCGCGCGACGCGGACGCGGCGGGCGCTGGTCGATCGGTCGGCGCGAACGCGTGCACCATCTCCCAGACTCCGACGCACGCTCCCACCGCCAGTACGGCGACGAACGCCGGGCGCCACAAGAACAGCGATCCGAGGACGATCCCGGCCAGCAGCAGGCCGACACCGATCGCCTTCGGGAGATTCCGGCCCGCGCGGCCGACCTTGGGAGCGTCGCCGCCGGACCCGGCCTCCGGGGGCGATGCGGCCGCATTGGGCGGTCGCGCAGCTGCAGGCGGTCGCGCAGCGGCGGGCGGTCCAGTGGTACGGAACTGTTCCAGGCCCAGGTCCAGCGAGGTGA
>DATCXD010000263.1:0-2216 GCA_036566005.1 Micromonosporaceae bacterium
CTGGCCGGCGACGAGCGCACCCCGATTGGCGAAGCCCAGCGCGCGGGCTGGTGTCGTGGCGGCAGCCCGGGCCGCGGTCACGATCGATCCGGTGATCCGCAGCGCGCGGCGAAATGCCGTGTCCATGGTCAACGTACTGCCGGCGATCGAGCCTGGTTCGCCGCCTCCCGACGATGCGAGTCGGGCGACGCGGTCGGCGACGATCACGGGCTGCCCACCGAGTTCGTACGTGCCGTCCGTCATGCCGGCCGCAGCAATGGCGTCGGTGATCAGTGCGGCCCGGGAACCGCCGACGACCCGGAACGCGAACTCCAGCGTCTCGTCGGCCAGATGTACGCCGTCGGCGACGAATTCACAGGTCACGCCGGGCGTGCCGAGCAATGCGTACGCCGGACCGGGGGCTCGGTGGTGTGGCGGTCGCATCCCGTTGAACACGTGCGTGCCGACCGTCGCGCCCTCCTCGATGGCGTCCGCGACCTGCCGGTACGTCGCGTCGGTGTGGCCGATCGCCGCCACGACGTTGCGTTCGACGAGAAGGCGGATCACGTCGTGGGCGCCCGGTAGTTCGGGCGCGAGCGTCACCATCCGCACGGCTCCGTCGCCGCCATCGATCAGCACGCCCAACTCGGCGGTCGACGGCTCGCGAAGGAACTCGGGATTCTGCGCGCCGCACAGCGCCCTCGCCAGGTACGGCCCCTCGAAGTGGATGCCCCCGAGCACACCCTCGTCGACCAGCGGGGCGTATGCCGTCGTTGCCGAAAGCATCAGGTCGTGTGGACCGCTGACCAAGCTCGCGAGCAGCGTCGTCGTGCCATGGGCGAGGTGGAAGGCCGCCGCCGACCGAGCCGCGGCGGCGTCGCCGGTGGTGAACGTGTGGCCGCCGCCGCCGTGGACGTGCATGTCGACGAACCCCGGTACGAGCCAGGGCGCGTCCGCTGGAACTGGCCCCGGATGCAGCGAGGTGATCCGGTCGCGTTCGATCCGCAGCCGTCCCTCGATGATGCCGTCGGGTGTGACGATCCGGCCGACGATGTCGTGATCGACGTCGTTTTCGTGTGCGACCGGGCTTTCGTGGACGGCCGGGTGATCGTCATCCAGATGATCGTCATCCATGTGCGCCCTCCGCCATCGCGAGGAGATCGATCGCCAGCTGTGCCGCCCCCAGGCAGCCGGCCTCGTCACCGAGCTCGGCCCGTACCAGCAAGGGCACGGTCTGGAACGTGAGGCGCTCGCGCACGGCCGACGCCAGCGGGTCGATCAGCGCGGCGCCGGCCTGGGCGAGGCCGCCGCCCACGACGATGATGTCCGGATCGTAGAGCGTGATGCCGATGCGGAGCCCGTCCGCGAGTGCGTCGATCGCGTCGGCCCAGGTCTCGATGGCGGTGGCGTCGCCGTCGGCGGCCCTCGCGACGACGTCGGCCGCGGAGATCTTCGCACCGGTGCGCTGTGCGTAGCGCTGCGCGATCGATGACGCGGAGGCGAACGCCTCGACGCAGCCACGCATGCCGCAGCCGCACCGCGGACCGTCGGGGCGGACGACGACGTGCCCGATCTCGCCGGATGCGCCGTGCGCGCCGCTGTCGGTGCGGCCGTCGCGCACATACGCGGCGGCGATGCCGGTGCCGATGGCGACGAACCAGACCCGTTCCGCCCCGCGCCCCGCGCCGAGTCGCGCTTCGGCTAATCCGCCACCACGCACGTCGTGGGCGAGCACCGCCGGCAATTCCAGGCGGGCAATGACCAGGTCACGCAGGGGTACGTCCCGGAAACCGACGTTCGCCGACCAGACCGCGACACCGGTCGTCTCGTCGATCACGCCGGGCGCGACGAGTCCGATCGCCCGCGGTTCGAGGCCCTCGAGGCGGGCCGTGTCGACGAGGCCGGCCGCGACCTCGACGATCGTGTCAGCAACGGCCGCGGGGCCACGTTCGGCGCCGGTCAGATGGCGCTCGGTGTGACGGATCGTCCCGCCGGCCGCGTCGACCAGGGCGCACTTCAGCCCGGTGCCGCCGATGTCGATCGCGACGACGACGTCGGTCATCGGTTGGTGCCCCCTCCTCAGGAACGTCCCGTTGCACGTGCCGCTCACGCAGCTCCTTGTCGCTGTCCGACGCCGGCCCGACGCTCTTTGTCGGAGGCCTGACGTCGTTCCATGTCGCTGTCTGTCCCCCCGTTGCCGGACCAGCGTCGTTCCTTGTCGCTGTCTGTCCCCTTGT
>DATCXD010000275.1:0-8731 GCA_036566005.1 Micromonosporaceae bacterium
TCGACCACGCCGCGGGCGCCGAGCCCCGGCAGTGCGATGAAGTCGGTCACCGCCGGCAGGCGTACGCCGTCCTCGGCCGCCGCCTCGACGACCGCCCGGGCGATCGGATGCTCGGCCGCCGCCTCGATCGCCGCCGCGATCCGCAGCACGTCGGACGCATCATCGTCGGCGCCAGCCGCGGTCACCTCACTCACCCGCATCGCGCCGGTGGTGACCGTGCCCGTCTTGTCGAGCACGATCGTGTCGACGCGGCGCGTGGCTTCGAGGATCTGGGGACCGCGGATGACGATGCCGAGCGCCGCACCGCGCCCCGTGCCGACGAGCAGCGCCATCGGCGTCGCGAGGCCCAGCGCGCACGGGCACGCGACGATGAGCACGGCGACGGCGCTGGTGAGCGCCGCATCGACCGAGCCGCCGGCCAGCAGCCAACCAGCAAACGTGGCGACGGCCGCGACTAGCACCGCCGGCACGAAGACACCCGCGACGCGATCGGCGAGCCGCTGCACCGGCGCCTTGCCCGACTGAGCCTCCGCAACGAGCCGAGCCATCTGAGCGAGTTGCGTGTCGGCGCCGACGCGGGTGGCCCGGACGATCAGGCGGCCGCCCACGTTGACCGTCCCACCGACGACGGCCGCACCCGGTGCGATTTCGACCGGCAGACTCTCGCCGGTCATCATGCTGGCGTCGACGGCGCTAGCGCCCTCGGTAACCACACCGTCGGTCGCGAGCCGTTCTCCCGGCCGTACCACGAAAAGGTCGTCCACCCGCAATTGCGCGACGGGCACGCGGTGCTCAACGCCGGCGCGCAAGACAGCCGCGTCCTTCGCTCCCAACTCGAGCAGCGCTCGCAACGCCGAGCCGGCCCGCCGCCTAGCTCGGACCTCCACATAGCGCCCGATCAGCAGGAATGTCACCAGGGCGGCGCCGACCTCGAAGTAAAGGTGGCCGCCGGTGAACAGCGCGCTCACGCTCCAGGCGTAGGAGACGATCGCGCCGAGCGAGATGAGCGTGTCCATCGTCGCCGCACCGTGCCGGAGATTCGCCAAAGCGGCGCGGTGGAATGGCCATGCGCACCAGGTGACGACCGGGGTGGCGAGGGCAAACACCCACCATTGCGAGCCCGCAAACTGCCATGCCGGCACCATCACGAGCAGGAGCAGCGGCACGGTGAGCGATGCGGCGACGGCCAACCGCGCCAACGCTGAACCGTCGGGCGCACGTACGGCCACGTCCCGATTCATCGCGGTGGCGTGATAGCCGGTCGCCTCAACGGTCGAGATCAGGTCGGCCACGGCGACCGCCGGACCGTGTTCGACCCGAGCAGTCTCGGTCGCAAAGTTCACGGTCGCCACGACGCCGTCGATCCGATTCAGCTTCTTTTCCACCCGCGACGCACACGACGCGCAGGTCATGCCGCCGATCCGCAAGTCGACGACGCTGGCCGGCGTTTCTGGTCGCAAGCGTTCTCGCGGCGAAGACGGCGGACGCTGGACGCCGCGGTCGAGCGCTGTCATCCGACCGGGGCGAGCGTGTATCCGGCTTCGTCGACCGCGTCCGCGATCGCGATCGCCGGCACCGGTGACGCGCTCGTGACCGTGACGGTGCCGTTGGTCAGATCCACCGCCACATCGACGACGCCGGGTAGCGTACCGATCTCGCCGGACACCGCGCGCACACAGTGCTCGCAGGTCATCCCGTCGACCCGGTAGGTCTCGGTCACGCTCATCTGTTCTGCCTCCTAGTCACGCCGGCACGGCGGTCTGGTCGGTTGTTGCCCTGTCGCTGCGCGGTCGGCTCGGTCTGTTCGGTCGCTGCGCGCCAGGTGTCAGGCACGGACGAGTCGGGCGATGGCGTCGGCGGCTTCCCTGACCTTCGCCGACGGGTCGCCCGTACGCGCGGCGTCGACAACGCAGTGCGACAGGTGATCCTCGAGCAGTCCCATGGCGACCGCCTGGAGCGCCCGGGTGGCGGCCGAGATCTGGGTCAGCACCTCGATGCAGTACGTGTCCTCGTCGACCATCCGCTGTACGCCCCTGACCTGACCCTCGATTCTGCGCAGTCGAGCCAGCAGGGCGGCCTTGTCACCGCTGTAGCCCGGAACGCCGGGCAGGTCTTGCGTCGTTGTCGTATCCACGTCCATACCATACCCCCCTAGAGTATGCGTAGCAATCTCACCGACACGCCGTCACTTTTGTCACATCTACGGCGTTAATATCGATATGCCGTTATCTACGTCCTGGCGCCGCATCCGGATCACCGCGGTCGCAGCCGTCCTCGGGGCGACCTTTCTGGCCGCTCCGAGCGCCGCGAATGCCGCCGGGCCGGCGTCCGCGACTCCCGGCCGCGCAGCAACAACGGCCTTCGCCATGCCCGTCTCCGGGCCAGGTTTGGCACCAAAACTGACGCCGACGCCCAGCAAGGCCGCGCTCGACAAGCGGATCGACGCGGCATCGAACCAGCTCGAGATCGTGATCGAGCAGTTCGACGCGATCCAAGACTCGTTACGGGAGACCAAGGCGCGCGAGGCCGCCGGCCTCATCCGCCTCGCTGCGATGCAGGCCGCCGTCGACGCGGCGCGGATCAACGTCGGCCAGGTCGCAGCGTATGCCTACGAGGCGACGCCCCTGTCGAGTTTCGCGGTGCTGGTCGACGCACCGTCCGCGCAAGCAGCCACCGACCGGCTGCTGCTGCTCGATCGAATCGCGGTCGGGCGGCAGAATCACGTCGACACTCTGAACGGCGCGGTTCGCGCCTATCGCGACCAGCAGCAAATGCTCGTCGCGCTCGACCAGGAACAGACGACTCAGCACGCCGTCCTGGCCGCCCAGAAGAAGACGATCCTCGCGCAGATCGCGAGCCTGAAGTCGTTGCGGCTCGCGGCGTACGGTCCGTCCGGCGTGGATTCGACGGCACCGGTCAGCGACTACGTCCCGACGTACTCCGCCGGCGCCGCGGGGCTGGCGGTCAAGTTTGCGTACGACCAGATCGGCAAGCCGTACGAGTGGGCGGCCGACGGTCCGGGAAGCTACGACTGTTCCGGTCTCACGATGGCGGCCTGGCGAACGGCCAGCGTCTCGTTGCCGCACAATTCGAGCGAGCAGTACGCCGCCGTCGCGCACATCTCGAAGTCCGACCTTCGCCCGGGCGACCTCGTCTTCTACTACTCACCGATCCACCACGTCGCGATCTACATCGGCGACGGGCACATCATCCATGCCCCGCGCGTTGGTGAGGACGTGCAGATCGCGTCGATCGGCAGCAATCCGATCCACGGCTACGGCCGGCCCGCCTGACGCTCCGTCGGCCGGGCGGACAGCTGTGAGTGCACCGTGATCGTCCCGCGAACGTCAGGTCATGACGGCAAGCGCGAGCGGCAACACGGCCGGCGCACCGGCCCGCCGGAGTGCTCGAGCCGCAAGGGCCATCGTCCACCCGGAGTCGACATAGTCGTCCACAAGCAGCACCGGTCCCTCGATCGCCCCGACCGCTTCGGCCAACGACCGTGGCACGGTGATGTCGTCGAGGAGCGCGCGTACCCGGTGGGCGCTGTTAGCCCGGCCGCCCGCCGGCTCGAGCGCGGTCGTGATCGCGCCCAGCAATGGCATCCGGCCGATCTCGGCTATCCGCGTAGCGAGGCTCCCGACCAGCTCCCGGTGGCCGATCGAATCCATGCCGACGACGCCGACCGGTCGCTGCGCCCAGGGTTCGTCGCCGGTGGCCCAGTCCTTGAGCAGCGCGACGACGGCGGTCACCAGCTCCGGCGACACTGGCCCGTCGGGTGTCTCGGCTCCGACCACCCGGCGCAGTCGTTCGCCCCAGCCGAGGTCCGACACCCGGCCGAGGGCGCGTCCGGCGGCCGCCTGCTCGGCCGGCGGGATGCGACCGCTCAACGAGTCGAGCGCCGTTGGCCACTGTCGTCGCGGCGTGATCTCGACGCCGGGCCGGCCCAGATGTGACCGGGCGGCCGCGAGCGCGTCGTCGGATACCTCGGCCGAGAAGCCTCGGTCGGTGCAGGTGTCGCAGCGACCGCACGGCGCCGCGGCCGGGTCGTCGAGGTTGCGGCGCAGGAACTCCATCCGGCATCCGGTCGTCGCCTGATAGTCGAGCATCAGCGCCGCTTCGGCGTCCCGGGCGGCGGCGACCCGATCGAGCCGCTCACGGTCGTAGGTCCACGGCTGGCCGGTCGACTCCCAACCGCCCCGGACCCGGCGTACGGCACCGTCGACGTCGAGTACCTTCAACATGAGCTCCAGGCGGGAGCGGCGGATCTCGACAGTCGCCTCGATGACCGGCACTGACAGCGGCCGACCGGCCGCGGCGAGCGTATCGAGGACAGCCCGGACCTGTTCTTCGCGGGGATAGCCCAGCGACGCGAAGTATCGCCAGATCGCCTGGTCCTCGGAGCCCGGCAGGAGCAGCACGTCGGCGCGGTCCACGGCACGCCCGGCCCGGCCGACTTGCTGGTAATACGCGATCGGTGACGCGGGTGCGCCGAGATGGATCACGAAGCCGAGGTCCGGCTTGTCGAAGCCCATGCCCAGCGCGGACGTCGCGACTAACGCCTTGACGCGGTTGGCGAGCAGGTCGGCCTCGGCCGCCTGCCGCTCGGCATCGTCGGTCTGTCCCGTATAGCTCGCCACCGCGAGACCGCACCCGCGGAGGAATGCCGCCGTGTCGTTCGCCGCCGCGACCGTCAGCGTGTAGATGATGCCGGAGCCGTCCAGGGCGCCGACGTGATCGGCCAGCCACCCGAGACGGTGCGCAGCGGTTGGCAGCCGTACGACGCCGAGGCGAAGCGTCTCCCGATCCAGCGGGCCGCGCAGCACCAACGCTTCGGAATGGCCGGCGGACTGACCGTCATCGCCAGCGCTATCGGTGCCCAGTTGCTCGGCGACGTCGGTCGTCACCCGCGCGTTCGCCGTCGCGGTCGTCGCCAGCACCGGCGTGCCCGGTGGCAGGTCGGCGAGCAGTGTCCGCAGGCGGCGGTAGTCCGGCCGGAAATCGTGCCCCCAGTCCGACACGCAATGGGCCTCGTCGACCACCAGCAGGCCGGTCGTCGCCGCCAGCTTCGGCAAAACATTGTCCCGGAAATCGGGGTTGTTCAATCGCTCCGGGCTGATCAGTAGAACGTCGACGTCGCCGGCGTGCACCTCGGCCACGATCGCGTCCCAGCCATCCAGATTGGCCGAGTTGATCGTGCGGGCGTGTACGCCGGCCCGCGCCGCCGCGTCGATCTGGTTGCGCATCAGCGCGAGCAGAGGCGAGACGATGACCGTCGGGCCGCCACCACGCGCTCGCAGCAACGCGGTGGCGATGAAATAGACGGCCGACTTCCCCCAGCCGGTCCGTTGCACGCACAGGACCCGGCGTCGACCGATCACCAGCGCATCGATTGCCTGCCACTGGTCCGGCCGCAGGAGGGCATCCGGTCCGGCGAGCGCGCGGAGTACGGATTCGGCTTCACCGCGGAGATCCGTGGCACCCGATGCATTGCTGTTGGCCGTCACGCCCATGTTTCTACCAGCGCCCTGCGACGCCGCCTGCGGGCCGTACGGTCGATGGCCGCTAGTCAGCGGCGTCGGCCGCGGCCGGGTGGCGCTTGTCCGGAACGTACCGGCGGATGTGTTTGCGCGCCGACAACCGTGCGTCGCTCGCGGCGCGCATCATGCGCCGCGCGCGCATGGCGTTGTTTAGGTGACCACGGGCTTTTCGCGAGCGGCTCCGGTGTGCGAGAACCATCTCGGTCGGGCCGTTGGTGTGCTCGGCGCCCGGCCCGCTCACGTCGTCGCCCGACCGAGCGACCGCGCCAGCGTGCAGCCTCGGCCGCTCCCGTGCCCAGCCGGCGAGATCGGTCAGCCGGCCCGGACGTCCGTGCGACGGCAGGATCCGGCGGATCTCCCGCTCCGCCTCCCGGCGAGCCAGGTAATCGAGCCGGCGGCGAGCGACAGACGCAGCATGGAAGGCGATCCAGACGCTGACGGCGGCCAGCGACACCTCGAGCACGGCGAATCCCAGCGCAATGTCGCGTTCCTCGCCGGCCGTGCTGGTGTTCACGTCGAACCACGCGTCGATCACCAGCATCGTGGCGAGCGCGGTGGCCGCCAACGCGACCTTGGCTTTGCCGCGCCACGCCAGGTATGCGGTCACCGCGAGCATCACGACCTCGGCGACATCGAAGCCGACCCACGCGAGACGATCATTCACCCGGCTGGTCGCCGGCAGGCTCGCGGCGAGGAACACGACCCATGGCACGGTGCACGCGGCGGCCAAAGCAAATCCGGGTGCGACCCAGCGTGGCACCGGATTTGTCTGGTTCGCCGACTGTGTCGTCTGTGCTGTTCGCCGTCCCATACATCACCGCCCCATCCAGCGTGCCACCCGCAGCGACCGTATCTACGCGATCGAGCCGTGAAGACCGGCAAGGTTTACCCGTGATCGCGGGTGCATAAGCGTGGATCAACCGCAGTAACGGCGCCCCATTGCCCGGAACGCAGAACGCGACGGCCGGGCACTCTCACAGGTTTCGGGCCCGGCACGGCACAATGGGCGGGTGCGTTTCGAAGTCTCGAAGGTTCTCGACGCGATCGAGCGCCGCCTGTCGATCGATCCCGCGGTCGCGGCCGGCATCGTCGACCTGACCGAGATCACGCGACTCGGCGACCTCGACGGAGGGCGTCCGGCAAATCTGCTGCGCCTCGGTCTCGTGGTCGACGCGCTCGGCCAGCGGCTCGGTGACAGCAGCGCGGCCACATATGTCGTGGCCGACCGGGCACTCATGTCGGACACCGAACTGACGTCGAACGAACGCATGGTGATCCGGCGCTGGTCGGACGACGGCCTGATCGAGGTGCTGCCGGCGGGCACGCCTGTGGTTCCGCGGGTACGGGAAATCAGTGCGCTGACCGGCATGGCGATGATCACGCGGGTCGGCGGCGGCTCACCCGCGTACGCACCGGTGCCCGCACCGGGCGGCGTGAGCATGATCGCCCACGCCGGCCAGCCACCGGTGCCGCCGACTCGACCGAATCCGGTGCTCGGGCGGCAATGGACGTGCCCCGAGTTCGAGTGTTCGAGCTTCGGCGAGGCGCGCGTCGTCGGCCAGCCACCGCCCAGCATCCGCAACGGCGTCCCGACCTGCCCGCGTCACGGCAAGCGCCTGACCGATGCCGGGCCACGCGCCATTACGTGGCCGATGGCCGTACGGGTGGACGGCCATGTCCGGCACCGGTTCGCCGTCGCCACCGGCGGGTCGGTCATGATCGGCCGGGCACCCGAGGGTCCGGACGTCGTCGCCGTCGGGCCGTACCTCGACGAGGCCGGCATCCGCTGGGTGAGCCGCAGCCACGCCCGGCTTGAGCTGCGAGACGACGGCCTGCGTATCGCCGATACGAGCACGAACGGGACAACCCTGGTCAGACGTACCGGGCCGACCGAGCCGCCGATCACCGAAAAGCTGACCAAAGGGCAGCACACCCAACTGGGCGAATGGGATGCCGTCGTGCTCTACGAGGGTGTGGAGATCGGTCGGGCCGACCGGCTGCCGACGCGCTCACCTGCGAAAACGCCAAATTCGGTGATGGCGGACGCTCCGACTCAGGCGTTGCGGATCTCCCGCACCTGAGTGTGAATCTTTCCCATCTTGATGGGCTCCCTACGGCGCCGGTGTGCGTGTATCCTTTGCTGAGTTTTTGTGTACGTGGACCGCACCTGCGCCGCTCGGTTGTGATCGGCAAAAGGCGCCGCTGCTCGAAAACGGCCAAGTAAGGCCCGCAGCGCGCGCGGCCGGTACACCCTCATGAAGGAGAGAAACATGGCGCAGGGAACCGTTAAGTGGTTCAACGCCGAGAAGGGCTTCGGCTTCATCACCGTGGACGGTGGCGGATCCGACGTGTTCGTGCACTTCTCCGCAATCCAGACGAGCGGCTATCGCACTCTGGAGGAGAACCAGCGAGTCGAGTTCGAAATTGCCCAGGGCCAGAAGGGCCCGCAGGCGGAGCAGGTCCGCCCCATCTGACAGGTCAAGCAGGAAACCCGGTGTCCGTTCGCGGGCACCGGGTTTTCTTTGCCCGTTGGGCCGCCGATGGCTCGTCGCCTCTCCTTGCCCGCTGGGCCACCAATGGCCCGTCGCCTCTCCGTGTCCGCTGGGCCGCCGACCGCTCGTCGCTTCCGCCGGGCCATGATCCACCGGCGTGGACGATAGGTGTCGCGGTCGCACCGCAATCGTCCACGGCCGCGGATCATGAACGGCGGATCATGCGGGCGCCGGCTTCGCACCACGGGCATCACGCGGGAAACGCGTCCCCCCAACGGGTGTCACGTGCCTGCCGGTAGAGCTCGCCATGCCGCTTGGTGACGATCCGGTCCCCAGCGGTGCCGTCCGGGCGGCAGAGCCGAAGCGTGACGAGCCCCTTGCGCTGTGCCGGCCGGCGGATCACCCGTCCCCCGCCGAACGGCGGACCACCGAGGACGACTCGCGGCGACGCGGTGGCGAGGTACGAGTACTTCTCGTCCTCGTACGACAGGTCAGCGTCCTTGATGCGCCGGTGCAGCGCCGTACGGTTCACCCGTGCCCCGAAGTGACACCAGTCGCCGGCCGACAGTGGACACGCGAGCTGGTGTGGGCAGGGCGCGAGCACCCGGTGGCCGAGTGCGAGCAATTGATGGCGAGCGGCGATCACCCGGGCGTAGCCGGCCGGCGTACCGGGCTCGACGATCACGACGACACCGCCGG
>DATCXD010000290.1:0-4098 GCA_036566005.1 Micromonosporaceae bacterium
GCCGAATCTAGCCGGCGTCGGATCATCTGGCCACCCCTTTAAACGTTGGCTGGTTAGCCCGCCGCGCTAGCGGGCGTTTCGTAGGTCGGCAGCGGTCGCATCGACCGCAACGGCACCTGCGTCCCGAGCTGGCTTCCACTGTCGGCGATGAACAGCTGGCGGAAGTCGTACTCGGCCAGCAGACCCAGCCGGCGGCGGGCTGCCGAAGCCAACGGCATGATGTCGTCATCGCTGCTCGAAGGTATGAATATGACGTCGTCAGAGTCATCTGTGACGTCGCGTCGATAGATCCTTTTACCCGCTACGATCGGCGCCGCCGAGGGCACCGAGATCGCCGTTACGACGGATCGTGCCGTCAATTCGACGTCATTTGACATGCCGTGATCGTGCCAGTGACGTCATAATGACGTCAAGCCCCTCGGCGTGAATTGTCGTGTGCTTGACTGATCGGCATGCTGCCTTGGGACGCGCCGCTGGCTGGTCGACTCGACCGGGACACGATCGACTCCACGCTGCTCCGCGATAACGTCCTCGCCGATCCGTCCGTACGACCGATCTGGGTCTACACGCCGCCCGGCTACGACGATTCGACCGACCGGTGGCCGACGGTCTACGTCATCCAGGGCTACACCGGCAACGTCGCGATGTGGGCGAACCGGATGCCGTACCGGCAACCGTTCATCGAGTCGGCGGATGCCGTATTCGCCGCCGGCGAGGCTCCCGGCTGCATCGTCGTCTATGTCGACGCGTGGACCGCGTACGGCGGCTCGCAGTATGTGGACTCGCCCGGCACCGGCCGCTACCACTCGTACCTCTGCGACGAGGTGGTCGCCTGGGTGGATGCGCGTTATCGAACGTTCGCCGACCGCGACTCGCGCGCGATCACCGGAAAGTCGTCCGGCGGCTTCGGAGCGATGATCACGCCGATGCTCCGCCCGGATCTGTTCGGCGCGCTCGCCACTCACGCCGGCGACACGCTCTACGAACTCTGCTACGTGCACGACTTCGGCCCCGCCGCTCGGGCATTGCGCGCGTACGACGGCGATATCTTCGCCTGGTGGGACGACTTCCGTTCGCGGCCGTCGTTCACGGAGGACGGCGACGGCACATTGCTCGGGATGCTCGGCTGCGCCGCGGCGTTCTCCGCCGACCCGGACGGGACGCCGCGGCTGCCGTTCGATCCGCGGACCGGGCAGATCCGGGATGACGTGTGGCAGCGCTGGCTGGACTGGGATCCGATCCGGATGGCGCCGAAGTTCGCCGACGCGTTGCGGTCGATGAACGCGATCTGGATCGACGCCGGCACGCGCGACGACTACTTCCTCGATCTCGGGGCTACAGCATTTCGCGCCGAGCTTGAACGGATCGGCGTGCCGGACGAACGAATCCACTTCGAACTGTTCCCGGCGACTCACGCCGCCATCGACTACCGCTATCCAATGTCGCTTACGTGGCTGGCGCACCGGCTCGCCCGCTGACGCACCAGGGTCGCGCGCGGATGCACCAGGGTCGCACCGGGCGCATCAGGGTCGCACCGGGCGCATGAGGATCGCGCCGGGTGCATGAGGATCGCGCACGAACGGTGCGCGTCGTTATTGGCGGGGCTCGGCTATTGACGCGGCTCCACTATTTGGCCGGGCCCGGTGTTATTGGCGGGGCCCGGTGTTATTGGCGGGGCCCGGTGTTATTGGCGGGGCCCAGCGCCGAGCCGGGCCGCCGCGACCTTTTTCGGCACGCACATCCGCCAGGCCTCGGTGACGAGTTCTTCCATCTGCGCCGCGTCGATTTCGGCGAGCCGGACGCACACCCAGTTGAAGCGCAGGTCGGATGTCGGCGGCAGGAAGAACTTTGCGGGCTCGGCAGCGATCAGAGCGTCGCGCTCGTCGCGCGGGAAGCCGAAGCCCATCGTCGTCTCGTCGCGGGAGAATGCCACGTAGACGATCGCGCCGACGCGGAACTTCACGCGGTCTCGGATCAGGTGCTCCGATGTGCGCGGCAGCGTCACGGCCAAGGCGCGGACCTCTTCGACGGTGACCATGGACGCAAGCGTAGAAGCGGGCGCCGACACTTTGCCGGTCAGACGATACGCCGCGCGACCGCTGTGACCTCGGGCAGGAACCAGTCCGGCACCTCGCCGGTCGCTCGCAGCCGGGCGCGCTCGCCGTCGGATAAGCGGCGGCTGGCCTCCTCTACCGCGAGTGAGGATCGGATCATGTACGTCGACGACGGCACAACCTCCACGTCGCCGAGCCCGGAACCGTCGAGTTGACCTGGTCGACCCCTGGCGACCCGCTCGCTCGCCGCCCGGCGGTTCCGCCGGTCGAGGAATGTGCCGATCCGGGACGTGATCCGGCGCCGGTCGTGGCGCAGCAGCCCGTCCCGTACGGCGAGCCACGCGAGCTGTTCGTCACGGAGCCGTTCGGTCACGCGTACGCCTCCGGGCGAATCGGTGCAATTACGATGGTTTCGAGGCTAGTCCGCGCGGTGTAGCGAAGGCGGCCGAACGCACCTGTGCCGGGTGTAGGCGCGGCGAGCCGCACAGGGCAGGATGGTGAGCGGGCGACGAGACGGGAGCGGCGGGCGTGGCAGGCAAGATCCGGGACGAGGACATCGCGCTGGTCCGCGAGCGTACGTCCATCGTCGACGTGATCAGTGAGCGCGTGACGCTGAAGTCGGCCGGCGGCGGCAACGTCAAGGGGCTGTGCCCGTTCCACGACGAGAAGACGCCGTCGTTCACGGTGTCGTCCGCGCGCAATGTCTACTTCTGCCACGGCTGCGGCGCCGGCGGCGATGCCATCCGGTTCGTGATGGACTGCGACCATCTGGTGTTCGTCGAGGCCGTCGAGCGGCTGGCCGCCCGCGCCGGCGTCGAGCTGCGGTACGAGGCGGGCGGTCCGGCTCCCGTACGCCAGAATCAGGGTCACAAGCAGCGACTCATCGCGGCGAACAAGGCGGCCGGAGAATTTTTTGTCACGCAGCTGTCCGCGCCCGCGGCGCGGGCGGCGCGGGAGTTTCTCGCCCAGCGCGGGTTCGACCGAGCCGCGGCGCAGACCTATGGCTGCGGATTCGCTCCGGAAGGCTGGGACACGCTCGTCAAACACCTGCGTCAGGCCGGCTTTACGAGCGCCGAGATGGAGGCGGCCGGCCTTGCGAAGCCGGCTCGCTCCGGAAGCCTGATCGACCGGTTTCGCCGCCGCCTGATCTGGCCGATCCGCGACCTGGCCGGCGACATCATCGGCTTCGGTGCGCGGAAGCTCTTCGACGACGACGATGGCCCGAAGTACTTGAACACGCCGGAAACGTTGCTGTACAAGAAATCGCACGTGCTCTACGGCATCGAGCATGCGAAACGGGAGATCGCGCGGCAGGGTCGGGCGGTGATCGTCGAGGGCTATACCGACGTGATGGCGTGCCACCTCGCCGGTGTGCCGACCGCCGTCGCGACCTGCGGCACCGCCTTCGGCACCGACCACATCGGCGTGCTGCGCCGGCTGTTGATGGACACCGATACGCTGGCCGGCGAGATCATCTTCACGTTTGACGGCGACGCGGCTGGGCAGAAGGCAGCGTTGCGGGCGTTCGCCGACGACCAGCGGTTCGTCGCGCAGACATTCATCGCGGTCAGCCCGGACAACATGGACCCATGCGAGCTGCGCCTGGGCAAGGGCGACGCGGCCGTGCGAGACCTCGTCGCGCGCCGCGAGCCGATGATTGCGTTCGCGCTGCGGTCGGTCCTGTCGCACTACAACCTCGACAACGCCGAGGGCCGGGTCGGCGCGCTTCGCGAGGCCGCGCCGCTGGTCGCGAAGATCAAAGATCGGGCCCTGCGGCCCGAGTACGCGCGCAAACTCGCCGGCGACCTCGGCATGGAAATCGAGACCGTGAGCCAGGCAGTGGCCGCGGCCGGCGGCGGTCACGTCGGGCCCCCGGTGTCCACGGCGCGGCAGCGTCCGGTCGCACCGTCCCCGGACGCGCCGCTCACGATCGTCGAGCGCGAAGCGCTCAAGCTCGCGCTCCAGTCGCCGGTGGTAGCCGGGCCGATGTTCGACGCGATAACCGCGGCCGACTACGCCCACCCGATTCACGCCGTCGTGCGAC
>DATCXD010000298.1:0-3500 GCA_036566005.1 Micromonosporaceae bacterium
TCGATCACTTTACCGGATGACGCCCGCCGTTTCAAATCGGGTGCCCGGAATCTGCTGAGCCGCAGGTCGCGGCGCTGGTGGGGGCGCACACCGTCCGTGTGGGAAGGTCACCGTTCGAAGACCGCGTGATTTTCCGCGCCACGGTCTACGCGCGCGCCGCCCGGTGGAGTTCAATGCAGACATGAAACCGCACGCACAAGACGCGCTGCTGGGGCTGCTCGCCCCGATCTGGCAGATCGCGATCATGGCGTGCCTGATCATCGTCACGGTTGTCGCCGGGCACAAGCTTCTGATGCGCGGACCGTCACGGATGCTGCGCGGCGTCGTGATGGCCGGTAGCGCGGTGGTCGGTGTCATCGTGATCGGGATGCTCTTCAGCATGGCCTGACCGGACGCCGCCGATTCATGTCGTAACGACGGGCGTCAGGTCAGCCGGCGGTTGGCAAGGCTCGGCACCTGCGTACGGATGGTCGCAAGGCGCGTGAGGTCGAGATCGGCGACGGTGATGCCGACGACGTCCGGTGCCTGAGCGACGACGGTTCCCCACGGATCGACCACCATGCTTCGCCCGTAGCACGTCCGACCCGGGTCATGATCGCCGATCTGCGCGGCGGCCAGCACGTAGCACTGATTTTCGATCGCCCGCGCCCGCAGCAGGACCTCCCAATGGTCGCGACCGGTGTGCGCCATGAACGCCGCCGGCACGACTATGACCGTTGCCTGCTCGTCCACGGCGAGCCGCCGGTAGAGCTCCGGAAAACGCAGGTCGTAGCAGATCGTGAGGCCGAACCGTACCCCCTCGATCTCGAGCGCGGCCACCGCGGACCCGGGCGCGAAATGATCTGATTCGCGCATCGCCACGCGCCCCGGGATTTCCACGTCGTACAGGTGGATCTTCCTGTATGACGCGGCCAGGTGCCCGGATCGATCGAACACGAGGGACGTGTTGTACGTGCGACCGTCCGGCGCCGCCTCGTGAAAGGACCCGGCGTGCACCCAGATGCCAAGGTCGCGTGCGGCGTCGGCGAAGAACGAGGCAAACTCACCATCGGTCGTTTCGCCGGCCGGCTGACCCGCCGATCGGCCGAGATAGTCGACATACTCCGGCAGCATCGCGACGTCGGCGCCGGCATCCGCGGCGCGAGTCAGCAGATCGCGCGCCACTTTAAGATTGGCCGCGCGGTCGTCCCGTGAGTTCACCTGACACATCGCAACACGCATGCGATCAGCCTAGGAGCGGCACTCCGCCGAAGCCAGCGTCGGCCCGAATCACGGCGGCGTCACGTTGCGACGAGGACCAGCGCGGTCGCGGCGAGGCCCAACCCGGCGAGCTGCACCGGGCGGACGTGTTCGCGGTCAATGGCGAGCGCTAGCAGGACCGTACTCACCGGGTAAAGCGCCGCGATCGGGGCCACGATGCTGAGTTGGCCGTGTTCGGTGGCCAGTACATAGAGCACATTCGCCGTTATGTCGAACACACCGGCCGTCGCTGTCCAACGCCAGGTGCCGCTCGGAAGTCGCAACGACGTACGCGTCGCCGCCGCGGCGATGATGCCGACGCCGACCGAGCCGATGCGTACGCCGACCATCGGCCACACGCCGGCGTTCGATCCGGCGAGTCCGAGCACGGCGAAGAAGATCCCGAACATGACGCCGGTCGCGAGAGCCAGCCCGACCAGCTTGGGTGTCACCACCCGACCGCGGCCGCCACCACTCATGCTGACCAGTCCGATCGCCACGATCGCGAAGGCGGCGCCGATCAGCCCAATCGTCGACGGCGCCCGCTGCGTGACCAGTCCGACGACGAGCGGGATCAGCGCCGACGTGACCGCGCTGATCGGGGCGAAGACCGCCATCGCGCCCTGCGACAGTCCGCGATACAGCAGCAGGATTCCGGCGAAGCCGGCCATTCCCGCGATGGCTCCGTACCCGAAATCGCCGATGGTCGGTCCGTCGCTCGGCACCACGGCCAAGCAGATCGCCAGCACAGGGAGGCCGAGCAACTGCGACACGAGCGCGACGGCGAGCGGGTGCGCCCGCTGGCTGGCCTTGCCGCCGCTGAAGTCGCCACTGCCCCAGACACCGGCGGACAGCGCGGCTAGCAGGATCGAAAGAGTGGACAGCACTCCATAGGAGTATCACAATAGTGACCGTGGAGGACAGCGTGTTGACCAATACCACTGACGCCGGGGCCGCGTCTCCGCCCTATTTGGCCGGGCGCGCACGCTCCGCCGACGCCGTCGAGGCTCTGACCTCCGCTGTCGCGCATCAGGTCCGGGCGCTGCGCACCGGTCGTGGTTGGTCGCTCGATGAGCTTGCCGGTCGATCCGGCGTCAGCAAGGGCATGGTCGTCCAGATCGAGGGCGCCCGAACCAACCCCAGCGTGGGTACGCTCTGCCGGCTCGCCGACGCCTTCGGCGTGACCGTCGCCCGACTGCTGGAGGTCGCCGACGTCCGGCCCGTACGCATAGCGCCCCTATCCAACGCTCCGGTCCTCTGGCGCGGCCCCGGCGGCGGCCTGGCCCGGCTGCTCGGCGGCCTGAACGAGCCCGACTTCGTCGAGCTGTGGGAGTGGATCCTCGAACCCGGTGACCACCACGCGTCCTACGATCACGCCGGCGGCACTCGTGAGTTGCTCCATGTCCTCGACGGCGAGGTCACCGTCACGATCGACGGGACCGACCATCTGGCCCGGACCGGCGACACCATGGATTTCGCCGCCGACCGGCCGCACGGCTACCGCAACGATCGCGACTCGGCCGCTCGGATCGTGATGGTTGTCGTCATGCCGCCGGGAGAGCAGGACCGTCGGCGCTAGGACTCTTCGCGGGATGCGTCACGAGCAGCGCCTCCTGACCCACGGGCAGGTATCCCGCGGCGAGGAATGCGCGGAGGCTGGCCGCGTTGCCCGGCGCGACCTGCGCCCACATCGGAGCACCGTCGGGCGCGAGGTGCGCGGCCGCTTCCGCCATCGCTCGCCCGAGACCCTTCCCGCGGTACGCGGGAGCTACCTCCAACCCGACCTCCCATCGACCGGCGAGTCCGCGACCGATGGCCAGGATGCCACCCTCGCAGGTGAAGACGGTCACGTCGTCGCGGTAGCGCGCGGCCCGCCGTACCCGTGGATGGCTGTGATCACGCATCGCGGACAGCGACAGGCCAGGCGAACCGGACCTAGGCGCGGCGATGAGCATGAGGTCGATGTTGTTGACCCGGCGACCGGTCAGTGTCTCGAGCGCGCCGAGGAACGGCGGATTGAACGCCTCGCCGGGTTGTCCATGCGGATAGCGCTCGGCGAGCCATTGCGGCTCCACATCGGCGGCGACGACGACGTGACCCGTGGTCGATAGGACCGCGGCATCGCGTGCCGATGGTTGCGGCACATGGGTCATGCCCATGTCGTTCGGCGGGAAATCGCCCCGGGCAATGCCGTCGAGGAGGCTGGCGAGGCTGGTCATCTGGCGCAGCGGACGGTCAGGCCGACTTTTCCTCACGCTCCC
>DATCXD010000299.1:0-2377 GCA_036566005.1 Micromonosporaceae bacterium
GGCCGACAGTGACGACGGTCGGCGCGCCGTCCTGCACGACGGTTTCCTGCTGCGCGCCACGGATCCACGGCTCGCCGGTCGCCAGGACCCGCCGGTACGCCTCGAACACGCCGGACTTGCCGAGATGCGGGTACGTGTCGAGCAACCGCCGGCCCACCTGCTCGACCCGCGACAGGCCAGCCATGTCCGGGACGTTGACGCTCGCGTACTCAATCAGAAAGTCGACCACCTGACCGCCGTCATCGCGCACCGGCTGGAGGAGGAAGCCGGGGTCGTACCCGAGATCGAGAGCGGTCGCGACCGGGTGACCGTGGCCGCCCCACATCCCGACCGCGGCCCGCTGGGCGAGGGGCGCCAGCGCGCCGAGATATCCACGCTCGTTGGCGGTGAAACCGCGAGTGCCGTCCGGACCCGCGAGCCAACCGAAGACGAGCACACCCACGACGCCGTCGGTCCCCCGCAACGGATACGCGGCCATTCGAGCGGCAAGTCCCGCACCGCCGGTCCGCGACATCGGGCGGCCCTCGGACAGCACGGCAACCGCGAGGTCGCCAATGTCCTCGGTCTCGGTGCCGTCGAAATCGGCCGCGACGGCGTCCTGACTGATCGACATGCCCCGCGGCTTGCCCAGATCCTCGGCGTCGTAGATGGCCACGAGATCGGGCGCGAGGCCACATCCCCGCAGTGCCTCGGCCAGGCCGCCGAGGTCCCCGGCCGCGGCGACGGCGTCACCGACGGCGCGATAAGCCGCGGCGAACTCGACATCGGTGACTCCGCCGGGAGGATCGAGGGCGTCCGCCGGCTCGACGACGCTGCCATCCGTACCCGGGGAGGTCGTTGGTTCGACGAACGCCGCGCTGTCCTGCGGTCTATCGCGGGACGGCGTGGCGTCGGGAGTTTCGGGCGACGCGGACGCGACCGTCCCCCTGGACGCAAGCAGGCTGGCCGCGACATCGGCGAGCCGGACGTTTGAGCGCTGCGACATGGTCGACAGGTGTCTGAATGCCTCCTCGGGTGTGCATCCGAGACGCTCGGCGAGCACACCCTTGGCCTGTTCGATCACGCCGCGGCTGGCCATCGCTCGCCGCAAGCCGGCGACCTCCGCCTCCAGGCGCTGGACGCGCACCGCCCAATCGAGGTCGGCCGCTGGCGCGGTCGGCTGGTCACCCCCGGTCATGCGACGAGCGTGCCACAGATGCGTGGCCGTGTGCCTGGCCATGTGCCTGGCTTATGTACCTGGCCGAGGTATCAGGTGAAGATGCTTACCCCACCCGGCCCGACGAGAAGGCCGACCACGATGAGCACGATGCCCCAGAGGATCGCGCCGCGGAACAGCGACACAATTCCGGCGATGACGAGAATGGCTGCGATGAGCCAGAGGATGAAGTCCATGACGAATGGGTTACCCGGCGCCGCCGGACGTCAAACAGGCCGCATATGCCGCCGGTCGCCCTCGGCGCAGATCCCGGCTCTTCTTCGCCGCCTGGCTCTTCCCGGCGGCTCCAGGGCGACGTGCCTCCCGGTCCGGATCGCGGCGATCCAGGTCCGAATCGGCGCTACTGTCGCGTTGAGTAACCGACAATCGAGCCGTCGGCCGATCGCCGGCCAGGTCGCCTGCACCACGTCCGGGTGTCGCGGGTTTACCTGATCGCCGATCCGGGCAGACGATGAGATACGCGGCCACAACGGTCGCCTGATCTCGCGATGGGAGTCGTACCGTGTCTAGGCAGAAAGCCACACAGACGGCGCTACAGAATCTCACCGACGTGGGCCGCGCCGCCGAACGCACCGCGGTCGCCGGCTGGCAGGAGTTGGCCGAGGCATTCGACACGGCAGCCGGTCGCACCCAGGACCTCGCGGGCGACGCGCGTTCCCGCGTTTCCGAACTGCGCAAGCAGGCTCGTAAGCGCAGCAAGCAGACCCGCAAGCGCGCCGACGACGCTCGCCGGCGCGGGTTGGATGCCAAGGACGAGGCCCGCCGTCGCAGTACCGCTGCCCGGGACGCTCTTGCCGGCAAGCAGACGCACACCTGGCGCTGGGTGATCGTGGCTGCCGCCGCGGGCATCGGAGCGGGTGCGGCCGTCGCGCAATTCGGCCGCAAGCTCATCCGATCCCGTGAGCAGGCGCAACTCGAGAAGATCGAGCAGACCGTCGCGGACTCCACGGGGGCGGAAAACGGCGTCCATGTCAACGGCTACCCCGTCGCCACGGGTACGGCCGGCGCGACGACCACGAGCACGGGCACGGGCGCTAGCGCGAGCGCTGCGACGACCGGCTCAACGCCCGCGACCGGCACGACCCCGGCGCCCCGGACCGACAGCACCACCACGACCAGCAAGACCACGTCGACCGACTGAGGTCGGTTTCCCACTTCGGC
>DATCXD010000301.1:0-3845 GCA_036566005.1 Micromonosporaceae bacterium
CGGTCCGGGGGCATACGGTCCGCGATCGTTCGGTTCGGGACAGGGCGAACCGGCGACGAGTCGGCGTCCGCGTTCGCTGCGGCCGATCTACCGTGAATCGCTCCCGGCACGACCCGGCTCCGTCGTGGTGGGTGCCGTTGCCGGCGCCGTCTGGATGCTGCTGTTCGGCCTTCTCGGCCACAGCGCTCGAAGTTACTGTTGGTGGACGATCGGAGCGGCCCTGGCCGGTTGGGCCGGCGCGGCGGTGCTCGCCCGTTCGGGCGACCGGGGCGTCGCCGCGGGAGCGGCAATGTCGACCGGAGTCGGGCTCGCGATCGCGATGAGCGTGGTCGTCACCCGTTGGCTCGGCGGTCACTGGCTGCTGTGGTGAGATGACCTGTCGTGAAGATGAATTCACGTCACGTAATCGCCCGATTGCGCGCCGAGGTCGGCCTTGACGTGCGAGAAGACATTGGTCAGTCTCATTCATATGTCGACTCCGCTGCCCCGGCTCGACCCCGATCGTCGTCGTCGTCGCCTCTACGTTCTGGCCGAATACGCCGACTCAGCCGCGCAGCGAATTCGCATGCAACCCCAGCGGGCGCGTATGGTCCGCATCCGCGAATTGGTCGACAATCGGCGACGTCTCGCCAGTTGACGCACCGCGCGTGTGATCGTTCGGACACAACGCTCGCGTTGGACAGCGACATGCCGTCCAATTGGATAGCGTCACGCGTAACCGGCGCCGACGCGCAGCGCGAGGCGCCATGTCACTGTCGCACCGACCGGGGGAACCGTGTCCTATTTCGCCGCCGCGGTGGTTCGCGGTCCCAAGGGCTGGTCATCGGCTGAGGTGGATCTCACCGGTGCCGCCGACATCGAAGAGGTCGCCGACCGGCTGCGAGACGTTGACAACGATGCCGACGTCTCGATCATGTTCGTCGAATCCGACGACGTTTACCTCGCCATCCTCCGCCTCGACGATGGCGAGGACCTGCGAGTCTTCGGCTCCGACAAGGTCTTCGGCCAGGAGAGCCGCCTCGGTGCGCTGCTGCTCGGAGACATCGAGGAGCCGGTCCTTGAGATCGAAGACGTGACCGACAGCGGTGAGGTCGAAATCGACGAGGACCCAGGCCCGCGACCAGCGGTCGAGCCGGACGCCGACCCCGTCGGTGACGCCGACCTGTTGGCCGATCTGGGGGTGCCGGCCCACCATCTGCTCGAACTGTGTGCACACGAGGGCATGATGCCGGCCGACATCACCGCCGAGATCTGCGCCGTCATGGGCTGCGCCGACGAGATCGAGGAACTGCGCGAGGCGTGAGCGCGGTGCGTCCAAGCGAGCCGAGCGACTTCGAGACCTGGATGCGGCGGGCCATCGATGTCGCCGTGCCGCCCCACCCCAGCGCGGCGGAGGCCGAGGACATCCCGGTCGGCGCGGTGGTAGTCGCACCCGACGGCACGGAGCTCGCCCACGCCCGCAACGCGCGGGAGCGCACCGGCGATCCGACCGCCCACGCCGAGATCCTGGCGCTCCGGTTGGCGGCATCGGCCGTCGGAGAATGGCGACTCGACGGCTGCACACTCGTCGTGACGCTCGAGCCGTGCACCATGTGTGCGGGTGCCCTCGTTCTGGCGCGGATCTCGACCCTCGTCTTCGGCGCCTGGGAGCCCAAGACGGGCGCCGTCGGATCGCTGTGGGACGTCGTACGGGATCGACGGCTCAACCACCGCCCCGAGGTGTACGGCGGCGTGCTCGCCGACGAAAGCGCGGCGATGATGCGAGCGTTCTTCCAGCCGTACCGCTAAGGGGTTTGGTCCTTGATGATCGCGGTGAGCGCGATCTCCACCATGTCGCCGAACGTCTTTTCGCGCTCCTCCGACGTGGTCTGCGCGCCGGTCTTGATGTGATCGCTGACGGTGAGGATCGTCAGCGCGCGGGCCCGGAACTGCGCCGCGATCGTGTAAAGCGCGGCCGACTCCATCTCGACGGCCAGCACTCCATACAGCGCCAGCTTCTCAAACAGATCGGGCCGCACGGTGTAGAACGCGTCGGCGGCGAGGACCGAACCCACGCGCATTGAGTGGCCGCGCTCGGTGGCCGCGTCGACGGCGTTGCGGAGCAGCTCGAAGTCGGCGACAGGCGCGAAGTCGATCAGCCCGTCAAAGCGGACGCGGTTCATCGCCGAGTCGGTGCATGCCGCGCTCACCGCGATAACGTCGCGGAGCTGCAGGTCGTCAGTGATCGCACCGCAACTGCCGACGCGGATCAAGGTGTCGACGCTGTATTCGGTGAAAAGCTCGTGCGAGTAGATCGACGCTGAGGGCATTCCCATGCCGGATCCCTGGATCGACACGTCGACGCCCTGGTATCGGCCGGTGAAGCCGAGCATGTTGCGGACGGTCGAGTAGCACTTCGCGTCGTCGAGGTAGGTCTCGGCGATCCACTTCGCCCGCAGCGGGTCGCCGGGCATCAGGACTCGCGGGGCAATCTCGCCGGGCTTGGCACCGATATGCGTACTCATGGCGCTGATCCTGCCAGGTTTCGTACGGTCTGCGGTGCGCGCCTACCCACGAGCGCGTAAGGCCGGCGGTCGGGTAACCTTCTCGGCGGTGGTGTGTCCGAGTGGCCTAAGGAGCACGCCTCGAAAGCGTGTGAGGGTTCACGCCCTCCGCGGGTTCAAATCCCGCCGCCACCGCCAACCAGCAGCACAAATGCCGGGCTCCCGATCATGGGCGGCGCGGCATTTGATCTTCCTTGGCCCGACCACTTGGCTGAACGCGGCGCCGACCGCACGGGGGCCTCGGGCGGTCCGCGCGGGGCGTTCGGCTTACCTCGTGCGGGCGGCGACCGCGTCGAGCGCGGATCAAACGGGTTGCGGCCGGCGGTACCGCGCGCCAGCCTGGCGGCGTGACTGATCGGTTTGCCTCCGCCCACGGATTTCACCTCGACGACCAGTTGCATCGCCGGCTGCGCAGCCGGCCGCCCGGATCCGCCGTGGCATGGGTGGAATCCCAGTTGGAGGCGCGGGTTGTCGCGATACGGGCTCTCAACGGGGGCACGTCGTCGGCGGTGCACGCGCTGTCTCTGGCGACGCCCACGGGAAGGCGGCTGGACGTCGTGCTACGACGCTACGTGCTGGACTGGGTCGAGGAAGAACCGTGGGCGCCGGGCAACGAGGCAACCGTCTTGACACTGTTGGAGCCGGTGGCGTCGGTGCCGGCGCCTCGGCTGCTCGCCGCCGATCTCGACGGCCGCGTTGACGGCACACCCATGATCGTGATGTCCGCGCTCACCGGCGACATCGTCTGGGAGCCGGCCAGCTTGGAGTCATGGTTACGGCGCCTGGCCGAAGTGCTGCCGGCAATCCATGACGTCTCCGTCTCGTCCGAGCTACGCGACTGGGCGCCGTATCCACCCGAACCCGGCCTGATGCCGCCGCCGTGGACGAAGCATCCGTGGGCATGGGAGCGGGCATTGGAGGCGTACGCGGGACCGCCGCCGCGCAGCGATCGGGTGTTCCTGCATCGGGACTTTCATCCCGGCAACGTGCTTTGGAGCGATGGGCAGATCACCGGAGTGGTCGACTGGGTCTCGTCCTGCGTCGGGCCGCCCGAGGAAGACGTGTCGCACTGCCGGGTGAACCTCGCCCAGCATCACGGCCAGGCCGAGGCCGATCGATTCCTCGCGTGCTGGCAGGACATCACCGGCCGGCGGGACTACCACCCGTACTGGGACCTGACGAATGTCGTGTCCATGGTCTCCGAAGAGCCCGATCCGGCCACCGACGAGTTCGTGGCCGCCGCGGCCGCGCGCATGGGCTGAGGCGCGGCCGACCGACCGGCCAAGCGCCAACCGACCGGCC
>DATCXD010000305.1:0-5396 GCA_036566005.1 Micromonosporaceae bacterium
GCGAGCCTGATCAAGGCGGGTACGGGCGCCGTCCAGCCATCGTTGGCACACCGCGGCCAGCTCCTCGCCGCGCTCCCATAGCGCGAGCGACTCCTCGAGCGACGTCCCGCCCGCCTCCAGCCGCTCGACGACCGTGGCCAGCTCGCCTCGGGCCTCTTCGTAGCTCAGCTCGGTCTCCGCCACGGCGGGTCACCTCTTCGATCGGGCCGCGGACCGCCGCGGCCGGCCGTTCGCGGATGTGGTCTCGGTTGTCGTATCGTCCGGCGGTGCCGTTTCGTCCGATGTGCGTTCCGGCTCGGCGGCGGCGGGTTCAGTGACGGCGGGTTCGGTAACGGCGGGCTCATTGGCCGCGGGCTCGGTCACGCTGGCGGCGATGTCGCCGCCGGCCACGCGGATGCGCAGCGCGTCGCCGACCGCGACGGCGTCGGGCGTCCGCACGATCTGGCCATCCGCGAGCCGGTGCACGATGGCATAGCCGCGGTCGAGCGTCGCCTTGGGCGACAGCGCCCGCAGGCGGGCAGTCGTGTGGGCGATATCGCGGCCGGCGCCGTCCAGGCGATGCGCGAACACCCGTTCGGCCCGGGCCGCGAGTGAACTGACGTCGGCCGCCCGGGTCTCGACAATCACCTCCGGCCGGGCCAGGACGGGCCGGCTGCGCAGCGCATCCAACCGGTGCTGTTCGCGATCGACGAGGACATTGACCGTCCGCCACATGCGGGCCCGAGCCTGTCCGACGATCCGGATCTCCTCGGCCAGATCCGGCACGATCCGTTTCGCCACATCGGTCGGCGTGGACGCCCGGACATCCGCGACGTAGTCCACTAACGGAGCGTCGGTCTCGTGGCCGATCGCGCTCACGATAGGCGTCGTGCAGGCGAAGACCGCGCGGCACAGTGCCTCGTCGGAGAACGGCAACAGGTCCTCGGTCGAGCCGCCGCCACGTGCGAGCACGATCACGTCGATCGTCGGATCCCGATCGAGCACCGAGATGGCGTCGATCATCTGGGGCACGGCCGACGTGCCCTGGACAGCTACGTTGATCACTCGAAAGTCGACGGCGGGCCAACGCCGGCCGGTGTTCATCAGCACATCCCGTTCGGCCGCGCTGGCCCGGCCGGTGATCAGGCCAATCCGGGCCGGCAGGAACGGCAGACGGCGCTTCCGGCGCGGGTCGAAGAGCCCCTCGGCGGACAGTAGCTTCTTCAGGTGTTCGAGCCGGGCGAGCAGCTCACCCAGCCCGACCTGGCGCACCTCGTCGGCGCGCAGGGACAGGCTGCCCCGAGCCGGATAGAACTCCGGCTGGGCGTGCACAAGAATCCGTGCGCCGTCGGCCAGCGCCGGGGCGCCGAGATCGAGAACGTCGCGATTCGTGGTGACCGATAGGCTCAAATCCGCCGAAGGGTCTCGAAGGGTGATGAACACCACATTTGATCCGGGGCGCCGCGTGATCTGGGCCACCTGCCCGTCGACCCAGATCCATCCGAGTCGGGCGATCCAACCGCCGATCTTCTGGCTGACGACGCGCACCGGCCACGGGCTTTCCGGGCTGGACCGCGGTGTCTCCTCGGTCATCGGGCACGGTCTCCGCTCACTCCGCTCACACGGCTCAGCTTAGGTCGGCCCACCGACGCCACTGCGCTCCGCGCCGTGACGCGGGCCGGTGGAGGCGCCCGTACGATGGGGTCATGGGTGATTCGGCGAAGCGGGTGTTGCTGGCGAAGCCGCGTGGCTACTGCGCAGGAGTCGACCGGGCGGTCCAGACCGTCGAAGAGGCACTGAAGCTCTACGACGCGCCGATCTACGTACGCAAGCAGATCGTCCACAACAAGCACGTCGTCGCGACGCTGGAGGCGAAAGGCGCGATCTTCGTTGACGAGAACGAAGAGGTGCCGGAGGGTGCGACCGTCGTCTTCTCCGCCCACGGCGTCGCACCCGAGGTCTACGACCAGGCTCGCGAACGCAACCTGCGGGCCATCGACGCAACCTGCCCACTCGTCACGAAGGTGCACAACGAGGCCCGGCGATTCGCCGCCGACGATTACGACATCCTGCTGATCGGGCACGAAGGCCACGAGGAGGTCGTCGGGACCTCGGGCGAGGCGCCCACGCACATCCAACTCGTCGACGGACCCGACGGTGTCGACAAGATCCAGGTACGCGATCCGGCCAAGGTCGTGTGGCTGTCGCAGACCACGCTGTCGGTCGACGAGACGATGGAGACGGTCGAACGGCTGCGTACGAAGTTTCCCCTGCTCATGTCGCCACCGAGCGACGACATCTGCTATGCCACCTCGAACCGCCAGTACGTGGTCAAGGAGATCGCGCCGCAGTGCGATCTCGTGATCGTGGTCGGGTCGACGAACTCGTCGAATTCCGTACGGCTGCGGGAGGTCGCCCTCGATGCCGGCGCGAATGCCGCCTATCTTGTCGACTTCGCGAGCGAGATCCACGAGGAGTGGCTGGACGGCGCGAGCACGGTCGGCCTGACCTCGGGCGCGAGCGTGCCGGATGACCTCGTGATGGAGGTCGTCGACTGGCTGGCTGACCGCGGGTTCGGCGAGGTGGCCGAGGTGACGACCGCGACCGAGAAGTTGACCTTCGCCCTGCCGCGCGAGCTGCGACGGGACATGAAGGCGTCGGCGTCGGAGCGCTCCGCAGATGCGGCGGCGCTCGCCGCGTCCGTCGCCGACGTTTGACCCTTGGCCGCATCTCTATCCGGACCTCATACGAGTGACGCGGGATCAACCGTCACGCTGATCGGCGTGGGGAACGTCATCGGAAGGCCAGGGGCTGCCGCTGCGTGCTGCCGATAACCGCCGTCCTCGTAGTGGAAGAGCTGCATCGTGGGCTCATCCGGGTCGATGAGCAGATACCACTCGATGCGGGCCTCGGCGTAAAAATGCATCTTCAGCACGCGATCGGTGGCCGCGTTGCTGGGCGACATGATTTCGCACACCATCAGCACGTTCGCAGCCGCCATCACGCTGCCGCCAGGATCCACGTCCCGCGCGACCACAAGATCAGGAATAGGTATCCGGCCGGGGTGAAGCCGCAGGTTGATCGCCTGCCTGACTCGGAAGCCCGCAGCCCTGGCGACTGGTTGGAGCGCCGCCGCCAAGGCGTACGAAATGTCTTGATGCCGGAAGGTGGGCGCAGGGGTTACTTGGAGGCCCCCATCGAACAGCTCGATCCGTTCCGCCGTCTCGCCGAGCGCCAGATATTCCTGCTCCGTCCAGGCCAACGGGTGGTCACCGAGTGTGGCCGTCATGGTCACCTCCGTATGGAATCGCTGTTTCATAGCTTGCCATGACACCGCGTGCGGTGCCCGAGCCGTCGAATTCGGGTGCCTGCAGTCGGCGGGGGGCGACTTCCAGTTGCTCCGGTTCGTCGAGCGCATCGGCGGACACACCGAGGTCGGCCAGTTTGCGCGCGCTGACCAGGACGCGCGACTCCAGCGACCCGACGGCGCGGTTGTAGGCGGTGACGGCGCCGCCGAGCGATGAACCCAGCTTGGCCAGGTGTTCGCCCATCGTGGACAGACGGCCGTAGAGATCCCGACCCAGCGTGTGCACAGCGAGTGCGTTCGCGGCGAGCGCTTCCTGACGCCACGCGTACGCCACCGTGCGGAGCAGCGCGACCAGAGTGGCCGGCGTGGCCAGGACAACGTCCTGGCTGAAGGCATGCTCGAGCAGCGTCGGATCCTGCTGCAGCGCCGCGTCGAGGAACGGATCGGCCGGCATGAACAGCACGACGAACTCGGGCGTCGAGGCGAACCCGGTCCAATACGCCTTCGCCGCCAACGCGTCCACGTGCGCCCGAAGTGCCTTCGCGTGCATCGCCAGCTGGGCGTCGCGGGTCCGCTCGTCGCGAGCCTCCATGGCGGCCAGGTACGCATCGAACGGCGCCTTAGCGTCGACGACGACGTGCCGCCCGCCCGACAGTTGGACGACCAGGTCCGGACGGATCCCGCCGGCATCGGTGCGCGACGTCGCCTGCTCAATGAAGTCGCAGTGCTCCAGCATGCCGGCCGCCTCGACGATGCGGCGGAGGTGATGCTCACCCCATCGGCCGCGAACCTGCGGTGCCCGCAAAGCCGCGACCAGATGGCTCGTCTGGCTACGGAGCTCGCCCGACACGCCGGCCACCGTACGCAACTCGGTGCGCAGTTCCGCGTAGGCGTCGACGCGGTCGCGTTCCATCTCCAGCACCCGGCGCTCGTAGCGCGACAATGTGTCGGCCAACGGCGCTACCAGCTGCCCGAGCGCGATCTGCTGGTCCCGAGCGGCGTCGGCGGAAAGCATCCGAAGCGACTGCCCCAGCCGTTCTTCGCCGTCACGAGCTGCCCGCAGGGTCGCGTCGAGCCGCGCTATCTCGGCCGCCGATCGTGATTTCGCATAGAGCAGGCCGAGCGCGGCGCCGACCGCCAACCCGACGATCAACAGCACAAGCGACATGCCCGGATCATGCACGACCCGTACGACATCGGGCATTCTGGCCGGCCGTCTTCCCGGAGCTTCAGTCGCACGGGTCGGGTACCGTCGAATATTCAAAGCAACCCCAAAGGCGTGGCTGCGGCGACGAGGGAGAGCGACATGTTCGGGTTCGGGCGTAGGCGTCGGGAACGGGAGTTGGCGGACGCGCGGGCCGATGCTCAGCGTTGGCACGAGCGCCTCGGCGGTCAGGTGATAAACCTGCCGCCGGGCGACGAACCGGCCACCAAGCAGGCGCTCGTCGACGCGGGCGAGCGCTATAACGCGGCCGGGAGTCAACTCGAACAGGCGACCTCGGTCGCGCAGTTCCTCGGCGCTCGGGAGACGGCGCTGGAGGGGCTGGCCTACGTCCGTGCGGCCCGCATCGCCATGCAACTCGATCCCGGTCCGCCGCTGCCGATGCTCGCTGGCCAACGCGAGGCCGGCGCAATCCGGCAGGACCGCGAGGTCGAGGTCCAGGGGCGCAACTATCGCGCGTCCGCGAACGGCGATGCCTCGACGCCGTACTACTACCCGGGCGGGCGGGTCTCCGGCCGGCCGGTGCCGGCGGGCTGGTATTCGGAACCGTGGTGGCGCACGGCGCTCACCGCCGGCGCTTGGGGCATCGGCAGTGTGCTCGTGTTCGACGCGCTGCTGTCGCCGGCATTCGGCGACTACGGCTACGGCCAGGGTTACGACGCCGGGTTCGCGGCCGGCGACCAGCAGGGCTATGACCAGGGTTATGACCAAGGCCAACAGCAGGGGGACGGCCAAGGCGACCAGGGCAACTACGACCAGGACGGCGGCGGTTACGACCAGGGCGGCGGTTACGACCAGGGCGGCGGTTACGACGGTGGTGGCTTTGATGGCGGTGGCTTTGACGGTGGTGGCTTTGACGGTGGTGGTTTTGGTGGCGGCGACTTCGGC
>DATCXD010000309.1:0-4077 GCA_036566005.1 Micromonosporaceae bacterium
CTGGCCGAAGGAGGTCGGGCATGACCCGCAGGCTCACCGTGGCGCAGGCCGTGGTGGCGTTCCTGGCCGTCCAGTGGTCCGAACGCGACGGTGTGCGGCGGCGGCTGATCCCGGCCAGCTTCGGCATCTTCGGCCACGGCAACGTCGCCGGCCTCGGCGAGGCCCTCGCCAGCGCCGCCGCGATGGACGTGGACCTGCCGTACCGGTTGTGCCGCAACGAGCAGGCGATGGTGCACACCGCCGCGGCGTACGCCCGAATGACCGACCGGCTAAGCACCCTGGCCTGCACCACCTCCATCGGACCGGGCGCCACCAACCTGGTCACCGGCGCCGCCGGCGCCACCATCAACCGGCTGCCGGTGCTGCTTCTGCCTGGGGACATCTTCGCCACCCGACCCGCCAATCCCGTGCTGCAGGAACTGGAGGATCCCCGCTCGTACGACGTCAGCGTCACCGACGCGCTGCGCCCGGTGTCCCGCTACTGGGACCGGATCAACCGGCCGGAACAACTGCCGGCGGCACTGCTCGCCGCGATGCGCGTGCTCACCGACCCGTCGGAGACCGGCGCGGTCACCCTCGCCCTGCCGCAGGACGTGCAGGCCGAAGCGTACGACTGGCCACACGAGCTGTTCTCCGAACGGACCTGGCACGTGCCGCGTCCCCGGCCAGACGAGGCGGCCATCCAGCGGGCCGCCCGGATCCTCACGACCGCCCGTCGACCGGCGCTGGTGGCCGGCGGCGGGGTGATCTACAGCGGCGCGACCGACGCGCTGCGTGGCTTCGCCGAGCGGCACGGCGTGCCGGTCGCCGAAACCCAGGCGGGCAAGGGCGCGCTGCCGCACGACCACCCCCTCGCACTCGGCGCAATCGGGGTGACGGGAACGACCGCGGCCAACGAGATTGCCGCGAACGCCGACGTGGTGCTCGGGATCGGCACCCGCTACAGCGATTTCACCACCGCCTCCGGCACCCTGTTCCGCGACGACGTCCGCTTCGTCAACCTCAACATCACCGGGTTCGACGCGGCGAAGCTGTCCGGAACGCAGGTCGTCGGCGACGCCCGGGAGAGCCTCCTGGCCCTCGATGCGGCCTGTGTGGGCTGGACCGCCGACCCGGCGTACCGGGCGTCAATCGGCAGGCTGGTCGAGCGTTGGGCAACCCTGGTCGACCGGGCCCGGCACGCGAAACCCGGCGCGCGTCCCACCCAGACCGCGATCATCGGCGCGGTCAACGACGCCGCCGGCCCCCGCGACGTCGTCGTATGCGCAGCCGGGTCGATGCCCGGCGACCTGCATCGACTGTGGCGCTGCACCGACTCGAAGAGCTACCACGTCGAGTACGGCTACTCCTGCATGGGTTACGAGATCGCTGGCGGGATCGGGGTCAAGCTGGCCGCGCCGGACCGTGAGGTCTTCGTGCTTGTCGGCGACGGCTCCTACCTCATGCTGCCCAGCGAACTGGTTACCGCGGTCGCCGAGGGTGTCAAGCTGGTCGTCGTGCTGGTCGACAACCACGGCTTCGCCTCGATCGGCCGGCTCTCCGAGAGTGTGGGCGGGCAGCGGCTCGGCACCGCCTACGTCGACCGGGGCGGGGCGCCGCTGCCGGTCGACCTCGGCGCCAATGCGGCGAGCCTCGGCGCGGAGCTGATCCGGGTGTCGACGATGGAGCAGCTCCGCACGGCCCTCGCGACCGCGAAGGCAGCCGAGTCGACCACCGTCGTCCATATCGAGACCGATCGGTTCGAGACGGGTCCCGATGCGGGCGCCTGGTGGGACGTGCCGGTCGCCGAGGTCTCCACGACCGAGGAGGGGCAGGCCGCCCGGTCCACGTACGAGGCAGGGCGCAAGTCTCGCCGGACCCACCTGCGCCCCGGCTGACCCGGAACCGCGAGGCGACGCCCTGCGGGCCCCATATCGGCGAACGCATGAGCCGCTTGGACCACTGCGAGTTCGAAACTACCGCCTCTTGACTCGAACGACCGCAAATCGGCACGAGCGCGCGTTCGACGTCATTGCCCTGGCGAGTTGACCGGCTCACGGTCGCCCGGCAGTAGGGCCCAGGCCACGTTGTCGACGCGACCTCCATCCAACGACGGCAATCTCGCCCGCTCGTAGCCTTCGCGGCGGAAGCCGGCGCGCTCCAACGTGCGCTGCGAGGCGATGTTGTCCGGCGCGGTGCCGGCCGAGAGCCGGGCCACGCCCGCAACATCGAACGCCCAGTCCGCGACCAGCCGGACCGCGCGGCTCGCCAAGCCGCGACCGCGCCACCGTCTGGTCAGGCCGTACCCGACCAGCGCCTGGCCGGTCGCTGGCTCCAGGAACACACCGATGTGGCCGGCGAACTCACCGGACGCGGCGTCGCGGATGGCACATCCGGCCCGCTCGCCGATGAGCCACTTGTACGCCCCGGTTGCGCACCGCTCCCCGACCGACGCGCGTGTCGGCGCGTGCCGCGCCACGGTGGTAGCCACCACCTCCGGGAGGCTGGCGAGCCGGTACATGTCGTCCGCGTCCGACTCGACGATCGGCTTCAGGGTCACGACGCCGTCGGTGAGCAGGCCGTTCGGCAGGTCAGGAAGGGCTCGGGGGCCGGGCGAGGCCGGATCCGTCGACAGCCGCGACCAGACGACCATGTCGCGTCGCCCATCGGGGTGTGCCGACGCAGCACGGCGTACCCCCTCATGGGCGAAACCGGCCGCCACCGCGACCCGCTGGCTGGCCGCGTTGTTCGGCTCGGTGAGCAGCTCGGCGCGGCCAAAGCCATGGTCGAACGCCCAGGCCGCCAGCGTCCGCACGGCATCGGTGGCCACACCGCGACCACGTGCCCACGGCGCGACCCAGTATCCGATGCTGGACCTGCGGCCATCGCCGGGCGGCACGTCGAGACCGATGGCGCCTGCGATCCGGTCGGAGTCGGACAAGACGATCGCGAACTGAGCGCCGCCTGTCGCGCGCTCCGCCGGGCCGCTGACCGTGATCCACTCAAGGGCGTCCGCCGCGGTGTACGGGTCGGCCAGCATCGGCAGGAAGCGGCGAGTGACCGGGTCGTTGCAGGCTTCGGCGATGCCGTTCGCGTCGCTCGGCACTGGTAGCCGCAGCGTCACGGTCCGGCCCGCGACCGGGCCCACGGGAAGCCGTCGCACCGGGTACCTCCGTCAGAATGCGGTTCGCGAATCTCGTCGCGGCGCCTTTGCGAGCCCGGCCGCCGAACACCCCCGAGGCCGCCGGCATGATCGCCGCGTCCACGCACGCATGCTGCCCGACCCGCCCCGCTGGCGGCCACCGCATTAGTCGCCATAAACCCCGCGACACCGGCGAAGGCCGCCCGTCAGGCTCCTCCAGCGACCCAAGACGATGAGACCCAGCGGACGATGATGACACTATGAAACCCCGGACGAGCGCGCACACCGTACGGTCAGCTTCGTGGCGGACCAGCGCGATGGCGGCGGCGTCGGCGTTCGTGAGGACCTCGCGGCGGCACGGCTCGCGAGTGGACACAGACATGACGAGGTCATGATCGGCGAACAGGACCCGACGTCCTCGCGCAACTCGGCCGGCTCGGGAGCTACAGACCGATCCGTATATATAGCAAGGTCTCGAGCGTGGGTGGCGTCGATCTCATTCGGATCGGTGGCGAGGAACAAGATCGGAAAATGAGTTGGCGAGGGGCGAGCACTTCGAACGTTGCGACCAGCGGCTTGGCGCTGGTGCTCGCGTTGTTCTTGCCGTGGCGGCCATCCGGTGGTGGGTTGTTTTTGGGGGCCGCCGTGCGTCAAACCAGTTCGGATACTCGCGCTGCTCCCATTCCGCTCCCCCGCTCCCGACGCCGTGACCAACTCTGTTGCTACCGGAGCCGACACCGACACCGGGCGAGCAGCGGTTCCTAAGCCATCGATCGTTGTCGCCGCACTGGGTGATGACCTGCACGGCCTCCGAAAGCGGCGTCGCTCAGGGGACGCCGACGGGCTTCGTGTGCGCTCGGCAGAGGGTCGGATGACGATCTCACCCGGACCTTGGTCCGGGTCAGCAGACGCTGTTGCGTCCTGTGGGATGAGCGGGGCGGATCGACCTCCACCTC
>DATCXD010000314.1:0-3178 GCA_036566005.1 Micromonosporaceae bacterium
TGTTGGTTCGGTGGTTTCCGGGGGCAGTCCACCACTCCGGGCGGTCAGGCTTGATCCCTGCGTGGCGGACTGCCCCCGAAAATCCCAAAGCCCGACAACCAAAAACCAGACAAAGACAGAGAGAGACCGGACGCACCCCTCGTACGTCCGGTCTCTCACGCACGATGCCCCGCCGCCACCCCTCGACCGACAGGGCATCGGCCGTCTTGATGTTTCGGTCCGACGTTGAACACAACGATGGCCCGGGCCGCGGGTTACGCGCCGGATCAGAGCCATTTCCGCCGGTACGGTGAGAGCCGGCGTGCGTGACCGCCGACGACCGCGTGTGCGGTAGGGCACAGCCCGTACCCTTGCCGTTTGTCGGCTGGACCTGGTGGCTAGGCTGCGCCCGATGGGCCTAGCTCCCGGTCGCGGGGGCGGGCGGCGAGCCACTCGGTCGGTAACGAAGCCGGCGGAGCTAGTCGAGGAGCGGGACAGGCGAACATGGACCTGTACGAATATCAGGGGCGCGACCTGTTCGCCCGGCACGGGCTACCGGTGCTGGACGGTGGCGTGGCGACGACGCCGCAGGAAGCCCGGGCGATCGCGGAACGCCTCGGTGGCCGCTCGGTCGTCAAGGCGCAGGTGAAGGTCGGCGGCCGTGGCAAGGCCGGCGGCGTCAAGCTCGCCGCCGACGCCGCCGAGGCGCAGGCGCGGGCGACGGACATCCTCGGCATGGACATCAAGGGCCACACTGTTCACAAGGTGATGGTCACCGAGACCGCCGACATCGTGGAGGAGTACTACTTCTCCTATCTCCTCGACCGCGCGAACCGTACGTTCCTGTGCATCGCCAGCACGGCCGGTGGCATGGAGATCGAACAGGTCGCGCACGAGGCACCCGAAAAGGTGGCCAAGGTCGCGATCGACGCGAACAAAGGTGTCGACGAGGCAACGGCGCGCGAGATCGTCACGACCGCCGGATTCCCGGCCGATGTCGCCGATCAGATCGCCGCGATCGCCGTGCAGCTCTGGCAGACGTTCGTCGCCGAGGACGCGTTGCTGGTCGAGGTGAATCCGCTCGCGAAGGTGGCCGATGGCCGTGTTCTGCTGCTCGATGCGAAGGTGACCTTCGATGGCAACGCGACGTTCCGGCACCCGGATCACGAGGCGCTGGAAGACGTCGAGGCGGCCGATCCGCTCGAGCAGCGGGCCAAGGAGCGCGATCTCAACTACGTCAAGCTCGACGGCACGGTCGGCATCATCGGCAACGGCGCGGGCCTCGTGATGTCCACTCTGGACGTTGTTGCGTACGCCGGCGAGAAGTACGGCGGGACACCCACCGGCGCGGTCAGGCCGGCGAACTTCCTCGACATCGGCGGCGGCGCTTCGGCGACGGTGATGGCCAACGGTCTGGAGATCGTGCTGTCCGACCCATCGGTCAAGAGCGTGTTCGTCAACGTGTTCGGCGGGATCACCTCCTGCGACGCGGTCGCCAATGGCATCGTCCAGGCGCTCGCGATGCTCGCCGACCGGGGCGAAGCGGTCACCAAGCCGCTTGTCGTACGCCTCGATGGCAACAACGCCGAGGCCGGGCGTCAGATCCTCGACGCGGCCGCGAACCCGCTCGTCGAGCGGGTGGACACCATGGACGGTGCGGCGAAGCGCGCCGCCGAGCTCGCAGCCGTGGGGGCATGACGTGGCAATCTGGTTGACGAAGGACTCCAAGGTCATCGTGCAGGGCATGACCGGCTCGGAGGGCTCGAAGCACACCCGGCGCATGCTGGCGGCCGGCACGAACGTCGTCGGTGGGGTCACGCCCGGCAAGGGCGGTCAGTCGGTTGACTTCGGCGGCACAACGTTGCCGGTGTTCAACTCGGTCGGTGAGGCGATGAGTTCGACCGGCGCCGACGTGAGCGTCATCTTCGTACCGCCGAAGTTTGCGAAAGCGGCGATCGTCGAAGCGATCGACGCGGCCATTCCGCTGGCGATCGTCATCACCGAAGGCATCCCGGTGCATGACTCGACCGCCGCGTGGGCGCACAACGTCGCGTCCGGCAACAAGACGCGGATCGTCGGGCCGAACTGTCCCGGCATCGCATCGCCGGGCGCCAGCAACGCCGGCATCATCCCGGCCGATATCACGCCGGCCGGCCGGATCGGTCTCGTGTCGAAGTCGGGCACGCTGACCTACCAACTGATGTACGAGCTGCGGGACTTTGGTTTCTCCACCTCGGTCGGAATCGGCGGCGACCCGGTCATCGGGACGACGCACATCGACGCGCTCGAGGCGTTCCAGAACGATCCGGACACCGACGCGATCGTGATGATCGGCGAGATCGGCGGCGACGCCGAGGAGCGGGCGGCCGCGTTCATCACGGCGAATGTCACGAAGCCGGTCGTCGGCTACATCGCCGGCTTCACCGCGCCGGAAGGCAAGACGATGGGTCACGCCGGCGCGATCATCTCCGGCTCGGCCGGCACGGCTGAAGCGAAGAAGCAGGCGCTGGAGGCGGCCGGCGTCAAGGTCGGCAAGACGCCGAGCGAGACGGCGCAGCTCATGCGGGAGATCATGCAGTCGCGCTAGCTCGTACATTGTGGGCGTTCGTCCGGCCGGTCATACATGACCGGCCGGCCGTCGTTTGAGAGAGTCAAGGGCGATGGCTGCGACCCCGGACCACCCCGCGGACGCGCCAGACATTGGGTCGCCCCTCGACGCGGATGAATCGCTCGCTATCACGGACGGATCGTCGGTCGCTCCGGACGATGATGTGTCGGCGCGACCAACCGTTGTGCTGCCCGCACGACGCCGGCCCGCGCCATCGGCCGCCCCGGGCCGGCGCGCTCCGTTGTCGGTCGCGGCCGGCGTTAACGCATTGTTGGCGGCCGCATGGTCATTCGTACCGATCCTGGTCACGGTCGCGGTGGTCACGCTGGTCGGCTCGCCGCGGCCGCCGGTGACGACGACCCTCCGGTACGGGATGGCCGTCTGGTTGCTCGGACACGGCGTGCCACTGCGGCTCGACGGACAGCCGATCACGCTCGTGCCGTTGGCTGTGACCGCGCTGGCGGTCTGGCGATGCGTACGGGCCGGGCGCAACACTGCGCGAGCGCTCGGCGTACGACGGGCTCGCTCGGTCCGGCCGGCGGTCGTGGTCGCGGCCTCGGTGGCGATCCCATACGGGCTGCTCGGTGCCGC
>DATCXD010000316.1:0-4735 GCA_036566005.1 Micromonosporaceae bacterium
GGTTGGTTCGAGCCGTTGGAGCGGTCCGAGCCGGCGTGGTGCCAGACCGGGTCCGGCGGGGCCCCCTGCGGCATCACGATCATGGCGACGATGTACGCGATGATGAACGCGCCGCCGGTGATGATCGCGAGCACGACCGCCGCGAGACGGACGAGGGTCGGGTCGACGTTGAGGTATTCGGCGATACCGCCGCACACGCCGCTGATCTTGCGATCCGTTTGCGAGCGCCGCAGTTGCCGGTACGAGGGCGTTGGTGTCATGCCTCTACCGTCTCTCATCGGGTGCCGCCGTGCCTCGGTGACCGCCCGGATGAGTACCCTGAGATCTGCCCCCCGATCCCCGTGTACGCCTCCTTAGGTCGCATGACGTATGCCCACGTCTCGCCCTATATGGTGACAAAAGCCCAGCGAGGTGAGCCGCGTCCATGATTGAACCGCCGGACCAACCGCCCGAACTGGAGCCGATCCGGCGCATCGCCGCGTATGGCGTCTGCCACGGCCCCGACGGAAGCGTCCTGCTCGTACGCGCGAGCCAGACCACCGGCACGCCCGGTGCCTGGTCAGTGCCGGGTGGCGCCGTCGCCCACGGCGAGGACCCGAGGGACACGGTGGTTCGCGAGACGGCGGCCGAGACCGGCCTGTCGGTCGCCGTGGACGGTCTGCTGGACGTCAGCGCGGATCTCCGGGCAATGCCGGATCGCGGCCTGACGATCCACACGGACCGGCTCATCTATCGCGTACGCGAGCGGGGTGGCGCATTGATCGATCGGGTCGGTCAGCCGACGGACTTGTGCCGCTGGGTGAGCCCCGCCGATGCGGCAACCCTGCCGCTGCGGCCGTTCACCGCGATCGCACTCGGACTGCCCCCGGCCGCGGTCGACCTGCAGCCCGACGAGGCGCCGGACGTCCCCTCCTTCCACGCCGTGCCGGGGCCGGACGGGCTGCACCGCGCGCAGCGGTTCGCGGCCTACGCCGTGGCTCGCGACACGCGTGACCGGGTGCTGTTGACGAGGATCGCCGACGGATATCCGGGCGCCGGTCGCTGGCATCTGCCCGGCGGCGGCACCGACTTCGGTGAGTCGCCGGGCCCCGCATTGCTGCGTGAACTGCTCGAAGAGACGGGACAAGAGGGTCAGCTCGTGCGCCTGCTCGGCGTGGCTAGCCACCGCGACGCGGCATCGCTGGGTCCGGAGGGCTACCCGATCGACTGGCACGGCGTCCGAGCGTTCTACCTCGTCACCATCGCGGCCGCGACCGAGCCGACCGTGCACGACGTCGGCGGCTCGACCGGCGAGGCCCGTTGGTTCACGCCATCCGAGGTCGGTGCGCTCGATCCGGCCGCCGACCTGACCGAGGTCACGGCCGAGGCGCTCGCCGCCAACGGCAACGCGGCGAGGCGGCGTACGAAGACCGCACGTCGACCGCGTACCGCCCGCACGCACCATGCCCGGTAGCGCGGCTCATGTCCGTACCAGCAAACGGTTTGACGTGATGGCCGTGGCGGGCCGGTGGTTGCCCGTCGTGGGCGCGTTCGCGCACCGCAGCCGCGTCCGCGAGGCGATGTAAGGTTGGCGCCCAGATGACCTTGAAACATTCGGCGGTACGGAGGGACGGCGCAGTGCAGCAGGGTCGCAGAATCAGCGCGTATGGCGTCGTCCACGACGACAGCGGTCGATTGTTGCTGGTACGCGGCTCCGACCAGTCGACCTTCCCGGGATCATGGAACTTGCCCGGTGGTGGAATCGAGCACGGCGAGTCGCCGACCAACGCCCTGACGCGCGAGTTCGTCGAGGAGACCGGCCTTACCGTCGAGGTCGATTCGCTGGTGGACGTCCGCTCCGACCTCGTCCTGTCGCCGACCGGCGACCGCCTCACCCACTTCGACCGGATCGTGTACGACGTCCGGGTGACCGGCGGCGAGGTCCGGGACGAGGCGGAAGGCACCTCGGATGGCGCGCGCTGGTTCGCCAAGGACGAGTTGAGCGAGATCACGTTGTTGCCGTGGCTCGCACGATTCCTCGACTATCCGACCGGGCCGCCCGTCGACGCGGCGACCGTAGCGGCCGCCCGGTCGGTGCCGCGTGATCCCGCCGAGGTCCGGTTCCAGCGCTTCAGCGCATACGCCGTGGTGCGCGATCCGGCCGGGCGCATCCTGTTGACCCGGATCGCATCCGGCTATCCCGGTGCCGGCCACTGGCATCTGCCCGGCGGTGGCACCGACTACGGTGAGTCCGCCCGGGACGGCCTGCTCCGCGAGATCCGCGAGGAGACGGGCCAGGAGGCCGTGATCGGGGATTTGCTGACCGTGATGGACATGCATAACCCCCGGGCGTACGGGCCGGAGCAGCGGGCGCTGGACTGGCACACCGTACGAGCGATCTTCGAGGCCCGTGTGCCGCGGCCCACTGACCCGTTTGTGGGCCTTCTGGGGGATTCGACCGATCGGGTGGCATGGTTCACACCGGACGAGGTGGAGCAGCTCAAGCTCAATCGGCTCGCTCAGATGGTGCTTGCGACTTACGCTAGGTGATGTCTGGATCACACATCGCTGTTGCCGAATGGCGGGTTTGCGTACACTCGATGTGTACCGTGTTCGCCCAGTTCGCGGCGTTCGCCGCCACGTGCGGTGACGAGCAGTTCGCAGTTCGGCCATCGCCAACCGGCGGCCGCCTATGGGATCGTGTAGACCGCGACTCGCATCGGGCTCCTAGCCCCCGAGGCGGACACGAGGATTGATCCGGAACCGGCAGGGTGCCGAGTTCCCACTGGAGGAAACGTGCCGAGAGCCCCCTGGCGCCGGCGTTCGAATGACAGCCCCCGTCCCGCGGGACGGCGTTGGACCGGCCGACTGCGACGCAGCGGATCGCTGGCCCGACAAGCGCCGTCCATGATGATCCGCGTGGTCCGCCGACGTGGCGGTGAGCCCCGCCAGCCCTACGCGATGCGCCGTACGCTGCCGTTGCGCCGTACGCGCCGGATCGACATGATCGCGCCCGGCAGCCCGCCGCCGACCGGCGCCGCGATCGCGGATGCCGCCGTCCTCGAGGAGACCCGCCGCGAGCTGGCCGAAGCGGCTGCCCGTGCGTTGCAGGAGGAGGCACGGCGCACGGTCGCCGACGCGGCGGCCCGCCGTCGTGCCTTGGCCGCCGACGACGCGGATGTGCCGCGTACGATCCCGCTGATCCCGGGCGAGATCACCCCGGCCCGCCGCGCCAAGTTCGCGCTGGCCAACTCGTTCACCATCGCGAGCCTGATGCTCGGCATGTCGGCGATCTTCTTGAGCATGCACCACGACGTGCGGCTCGCCTCCGTGGCGCTGATGTGCTGCGTGGTCTTCGACGGCCTGGACGGAGCGGTCGCCCGCAAGCTCGGCGTCGCCAGCCCGTTCGGGGCCCAGATGGACTCACTCGCCGATATGTGCTCGTTCGGCATCGCGGCACCCGTCGTGGTCTACGCGTCCCTGCGTGGCACCGCGCCGACGGCATTGATCGCCGTTGCCTGCGCGATGGTCGCCACGGGCGCGATGATCCGCCTCGCCCGCTTTAACGTGTCGCCCAAGGATGGCCGCTTCTTCACCGGCGTACCGACGACGTTGACCGCCGCGGTGCTGGGCATGGCCGTGTTGATCGGTCTACACCTGCCGGGCGGAGTCGCGGTGGCCGCGGTCGCCGTGCTGGCGGTCGCCATGGTGTCCGGCTTCCCGTACGCGAAGCTGGCTCGGGTGGCGAAGCTGCCGCCATGGCTGTGGGCCGCGCCGGTCATCGGTTTCTACTTCGACTACCGGGTCACGTTTGCGCTGCTGGTCGCGATTTACGTGATGAGCGGGCCACTGCTGTGGGTCGCGCGCCAGCGTACCGAGCACCATGCGGTGACCGCCTGACGCAGCGCGTTCGACGAGCGCCCGGTCCGAACTTGGGCCGGGCGTTCGTTGCGTCCCGGGTCCGGACCGATCGTGATCCACTGCGATGGACGATCGGCGTCGCGACAGCACACCAAAAGTCCGCAACAGTGGGTCATCGCCTGCGGCTGCGCGTCCGCGGTCGGAAGGCGACCGAATGATCAGCGCCAGCGGGCGACAACGGTCGATCCGCCGCGGACCTTGTCCCCAGGTACGACTAACGCCTCGCTCGCCGTCGCGGGCAGGTAGACGTCGGTGCGCGAACCGAAGCGGATGAGGCCGAGTCGTTCGCCCTTCGCGAGCATCGATCCGACCGGTGCCCGCTGGACAATCCGCCGGGCGATGAGACCGGTGCGCTGCGCGATCACCACCGTGCCGCGGACCGTGTCCAGCACCGTGTACGCAGCGACGTTGTGCTCCGCCGCCGGGCTCATGGCCGCGGCGTAGCCGCCGTCCTCGACGAAGTAGTCGGCCACCCGACCGGCGACCGGCGACCGGTTGACATGGACGTCGAACACCGACAGAAACACCGCGATGCGCAGAAACTGGTCGTCGCCGAGGCGCTTGTCGGTGATGCGCTCCACCGACAGGACCTTGCCGTCGGATGCGGCCACGATCGCCGTCTCGTCCTCGGGAATGTCGCGCTCCGGGTCACGGAAGAACGCGGCCACCGGCGCGGCCGCGAGTGCGGGCACCAGCCACCAGGGCGTACGGCGGCCGGACGCCTTGGCCGCGACCGCGAGGCCGAGCGCGATCCCGGCCGCGCCGACGCCGTTCGAGTCGATGTTCATCGTCCGGGTCAGCGGGACACTCGATGGCCGTACCGCCGGCCGCAGCC
>DATCXD010000323.1:0-4890 GCA_036566005.1 Micromonosporaceae bacterium
CGCTGGCGCACCACCATCGACGAGTTGACCGCGCAGGGCCACCGTCCGGTGATGTGGGGAGCCGGCTCTCGCGGCGTACAGTTCCTGACCTTCGCCGACCCGGACCGGCAACTCGCCGCCGTCGTCGACGTCAACCCCCGAAAGTGGGGGCGCTACCTGCCGATGACGGCACATCGCGTCGAGTCGCCCGAGGTGCTCCGCGGCATCAAGCCGACGACGGTCATCATCACCAACCCGGCGTACCGCGACGAGATCGCCAAATCGCTATCCGAGTACGGGATTATCGCGGACATCCTGATCGCCTAGCCGGACTCGGCGATCGCCTAGCCGCACCGGGCGACCGCGTCGATTCGGCGTTGAGCCCGCCCTGACCGGCGCGCCGCCTACTTCTCCTTTATCGGCGTCGCCTTGGGCAGGACGACCGTGGCGTCGGCCGGCAAGTCCTGCTCGTCGAACCCGGTCCGGCTCGCGATCGTCGCGTCCGATCCCCGGTCGTCGTCGGTTGTACGGCTATCCGCCGGATGACGCAGCGACGTCGCGCCATTGGTGCCACCCGACGTGAAGATCCGCTGCATCGTGAGCGTCGACGTCTCCGCGACCTCCGGGCGCTCTCGGGTGGGGGTAGGCGGGGTAGGCGGGGGGGGTGTCGCCTCCGGGGTCGGCTCGGCTTCATCGGCCAACTCGGTCGCGCGCGGATGACGTCGGCGAAGCCAGGCGTCCGCGGCCACGGTGACCGCCACGCTCAGTAGGACGCCGGCGGCGAGCACGGCCACCACGGCCCGCTTCTTGTTCGAAGTCGATATCGTGATGTTGGTGCCGGTGTCGAGCCGTCGAGCCGTAATTTCATCAACGAGCGTCGCGCCGTACGACGTCTGGAGCGATGACACGCTGCCGCTGTATCGCGAGACGAGTTGTGTCGCCGTCCCCTTGACTTGTGCGGCCGACTTGCCGGTCACCTCGAACGTCACGAGCGGGGTGCTGTCGCCCATGGTCGCGGTGAACGCGTCGCTGAATCCCTGGTCCTTCAACGACTGTATATAGCCGAGATCCTGCACGCTCACCAGCGCCGCGTTGCCCAGCGTCCGCAAGTCCTGACTCAGCCACGGGTTGTGCAGATCGGGCGTCTGGTCACTGCCAGGCGCCGGCTGGGTAGGCACGGGTGGCACGAGTTGCACATAGGCCGTCGCGACGTAGTTGGGCTTTACCTGAGTGAAGACGAATGCGGTCATCACCAGCGCCACAAGGAGGATCGGGACGGCGATCCGCCAACGTCTGCGCAGCAGACGACCGAGGTCCCAGATGTCCAACACGATTCCCTTGTTAGCGGAGGGCAGGCGCCCTCACGTCAGCCGTCTGCAAGTGCCGCCTTGGCACGGACTGGTCGCTGCAGTTTCCGGCAGCGATGTGACGCGAACAATACCGCGGTCGTCCAAGCTTAGCCGCACATTCGGTTCAATAATGCCCGCCGCGCGCGAGCGAAGCGGGACCGTCATTGTCGAGAGTGGCGCTTACGCTACGGCAATTCCGCGCGCCGCGACGCAATTCGACATCCGTGCCTCAGTCAGTTCCCACCTTCATTACCTCGCGGCCGATAGCGGCCGACCCGGCCGGAGCTTTCGACGGCGCCACGCCGTCGGCGGCGGCGTCGCCCTCGAGATACCAGTGCGTCGTCGACGTTCGGACTGTTCGCATCGGGTGGGTCAACCGCCAGACAGCGCCGCACATGCCGAGCGAAAGGGCGAAGAGCATCGTGTAGGTGCTGTAGCTCAGGGCGTCAAAGGTTCCCGACACGGCGATCGCCACGACCTGCGTCGAGATCAACACGGCGCACAGATGGCGGTCGGCCGGCGTAGTGCTGCGGCGCAATGCCTGGAAGGCCAGGATGATGCCGGTCAGGTTAAGCGCAAGCAGCGTCGCGACACCGATTGCACCGTTGCTTACCAGCGTGCCCAACCACTGGTTGTCGAGCACCTGATATTGCGGGGATATGTAGGTACCCGTGCCCCGGCCCAGCCACGGATGTTCGGCGAAGTATCCCCAGACGAGCGGATACCGTGCCGCACGAACGGTGAAGGCCGGGTTGTTGGACGGATCGTCGAAGAGATGGAGCAACGTCTTGACGATGCCGGGACTCGCCGCCGCCATCACGGCGAAGAGCGCGAGCGTGGTGCACAGGATGTTGTAGCGCGCCCGCCAGGTCCAGACCGGCACCAGGACAAGGAACATTAGAACAACGGCCAAGACACCGGTACGGGAGATCGACGCGCCGATGCCGCCCGCGATCACGAGCGCGGCGACCATCCCCCAGCGTCGGGATCGCAGGGATCCGAACCGCGCCACGTGGATCGCGAATGGCAGGGCCAACGCAAGGAACGCGGCGAGCTCGATATAGTGCGTGGTCGTGCTAGCTACTCGGATGCCGGCGCCGCGCGCCTCCAAGCCAGCCGCATCGTCTTTCGCCTGCAGCCCAGGGATCGTGATGTACTGTGCCAGCGCGACCGAGGACAGGTACTCGATCAAGGCGAGCGCGGCGACAAACGTTGCCGAAGCGACCACGACCTTGACGACGCCGTAAAGACGCACCCAATTCGGGATGCCATCGGCGGCGGTCAGGATGATGCCGGACAAGATGCAGAACGACAGCATGGTGCGATCCGCGCTGTTGGCCTCGATACCGGTCAGGCTTCGCAGGAAGCCGGCCGCGTAGGACAGCAGGGCCGCGGTCATGAATGCCAGCACCGCCCAACGGATCGGCTGCCGGCCAGTCATCGACAGGTGTGTGGTGAACCGCGCTAGCACCCACCAGCAGAACAGCAGCATCCCGACGACGAGGCCGGGGCGCCCGAGGTCAGTCATTCCCGGAACGATGAGGTTGAATGGAATAACGCTGATCAGGATCATCATGAGACCGAGCAACGCGGCCGCGTCGATCCGCGTGAGTCGTCGCCGGGTTATGTAGGTCCGTCCGAAGACCAGCGAGGGCTCCAGATCAGATGCCGGAATCGGCGTCCGGGTCGGTACCTTGGTCACGCGGTCTCCGCCAGTCTCGATGCAGGTGCCCGTCGTGGGCTCGGCGGGGCGGCCGCCGGCCGTGTCAGTAAAACACCGACCCCATCGCTCACCAAGCAACGGCGGCAGAGCAAGGCTTGTCCGGATGCCGACCGAACATCCGCCCAAACTACCGATGCTTACCCCTGGTGACTGATTGAATATCAACGGGCCGCACCCGTTGCCGCCCGACGGCCACACCCGGTGGCCACGCCCGATGGCGATCAGCGCGCGAGCGCGGTGTGACTGACCGCTGATGCCGGCCGATTCCGACCGCCGCATCAGTCGTTGAATCGGGCACAATGACCGTGCCACGGCGCGAGCGACGACGACTTGGAGCAACAGCCGATGACCGACCTGGCCGTCATCACCCCGAGCTTTCGCGGAGACGCCGAGATCTTCGCCGACCTGCATCGGTCGGTGCTCGAGTTCACGCCGACGGACACCGTGCACCACGTCTTCGTCCCGCAACGCGACAGGGCATTGTTCGCACAATATAGCGGGGCGCGCTGTCGGATATGGACGAGTTCCGAATTAATGCCGCGGCGATATCTGCGGATCGGCCGCGGCGACTCGTACGTGAATGCGACTCGCCCTTGGCCGCCGGTGCGCGGCTGGATCACGCAGCAGGCCATCAAGATTGCCGCCGCCGGTCAGATCGGGGCGGACCTGGTAGTGGTGGCCGACTCCGATGTTGTCCTGGTCCGTCCGGTGAACGCCGAGCGCTTTACGGTTGACGGCCGGCGGATCCTCTACCGCGAGGAAAAGGGCGTCAACGCCGACATGGACCGCCATCTCATCTGGCACCGGGTCTCGCGGAAGCTGTTTGGGCTGCCGCCAGCACCGCCACCCCCGCTGACCGACTACGTGTCGTCATTCAACATCTGGGAACCGGCGGTCATCCGCGGCATCCAACAGCGCATAGCCGAGACGACCGGGCGGGATTGGCTCGATGCATTCACGTCCGAATTGCACATCTCGGAATTCATGATGTACGGCATCTTCGTCGACGAGGTGCTAAGCGGCGGCCGCGAACGACCGCCGGCCGACCCGAACATCTGCCACAACACCTGGCAGCGCACACCGATGGACCACGCCGGGGCGATCGAGTTCGCCGATCGGCTCCGCCCGGATGCCGTAGCGATGATGATCTCGGCCAAGTCCCGTACGCCGGTCGAGATCCGGCGGGCGGCGATCGCGAGATGTGCAGCGATCGTTCAATCCGGGTGACGGACGGATCGCCCGGACTGCCGCATTGGTGACCCACCGTGGCGCATTTGATGGATGGCACTACGGGGCGACAGCACCGCCGTCGGAATCCCGGTAGTTGCCGGTCCACGTGATGCCCGTGTGGTCGCATGAGTCGGTGAGCCCGTATTGCGCGCTGTAGAGCGAGCCGAGTTTCGGCGGGACGAACCGGTTGTCGCGTACGGTGAAGTTCGTTCCCTGCCCCGGGCAGTACAGCGTGTAGCCACCGCCGCCCATGAGGTTGTCCGCGATCAGCCACTCGTTGTTCTGGGTCGGGTTGGTGATGATCGCCGACGTGATCGCGTTGGTCCCGCCCTCGACGAGCAGGGTGTTGTGGCGGATCACCACGTTGTTTCCGCCCTGGGACTGGATCCCGTCGCCGTGGGAGGTCGGGGCGCCGTCGCGTGCGGACAGGACCGAGTCGACCACGGAGGAGTTGTCGTCGATTTCCAGCGCGTTCTCGCAGTCGTGGATGTAGACGGCGTGGGCGGCGAAGTTGGGTCCGGCGATGCCGGTGCCTCGCCCGTCGGTGCAGTTGATTTCGACGCGGTCCAGGACGGTCGTGCCACCGGCCGAATATGTGCTCACACCGTA
>DATCXD010000332.1:0-4643 GCA_036566005.1 Micromonosporaceae bacterium
GCGGCCGGAGCCGGTCTGGGCGCTCTCGCCGGCGCTCCGGTGTTGCCCGGCCTCGGCCTCGCGCATTCCGAGCCCGGCGGGCCCGCCGCGAAGCCGATCGCACGGTCGACCCCCACCAAGATCAGCATTCCGGCCATCGATGTATCGGCGCCGGTCGATAAGGTCGGTCTCGCCCCGGACGGTGCGATCGGCGTGCCGCCGCTGTCGGACAACAACCTCGTTGGTTGGTATTCCGGTGGCCCGGCCCCGGGCCAACTGGGACCGGCGGTGATCGTCGGTCACGTCGACGGACCCAGCGGGAAGTCGGTGTTCTACCGGCTCGGCCAACTCAAGCCGGGCGACAAAGTGCATGTCGACCTGGCCAACCATCGCGTGGCCCTGTTCACCATCTACTCGGTCGAGTACTACCCGAAAGGAAAGTTCCCCGGCGATCGCGTCTACGGCGACATGAGCCGGCCGGGCCTGCGGCTCATCACGTGCGGCGGCAACTACCTCGGCGGCGCGGCCGGCTACGCCGACAACATCGTGGCCTACGCATCGATGACTCTGCGCGGCTGAGGCGAACGCGGCCGGCCGTACGCGGACCGGCTCGCCGTCGCTACGCGGCAGCGGGCAGGTTGAGCCAGTCCGACCACCGCGGGTCCGGCGTACGGTGACCCAGCACACGCCACGCCTGTCCACGCGGGGGCGCCGGCTGGGAATGCAGCCGCCAGCCGAGTTCGGCAATGAGCCGATCACCCTTGCTGTGGTTGCAGCGCGCGCACGCGGCGACGACGTTATCCCAGTCGTGCTGGCCGCCCCGGCTGCGCGGCATCACGTGGTCGATCGTCTCGGCCGGTCCGTTGCAGTAGGCACAGCGACCTCCGTCACGTGCGAACACCGCGCGCCTGGAGAGACCGACATGGGCGCGGTACGGTACCCGGACGTAGTGGGTCAGCCGGACCACACTCGGGACGGGCAGGGCCGTGCGGGCACTGTGCAGGATGCCGTCGCCGTCCACGACGCAGATCGCTTTGGCGGATAACACCAGGATGGTTGCTCGTCGCACTGACACGACACACAGCGGCTCGTACGTCTGGTTGAGCACCAGGGAAGTGGAGCTGACTGCGGGTCGTATGTCAGGCATCGCGAGTCGCCTTCCGCCAGGTTTGCGCCATCTGGGTCGCGCACGGCAGTATCCGTGGGCCAATCGTCCCCGATAGGGGACGCAAATGCACGTACTATTCGGTGGCCTCACGATCAACCGCGGCTCGACTGTGGTATACGACGGCGACCACCGGCCGGACGAAAGCGGGATCTCATCGGTGTACCTCGTTCCCTCCAGCCCACCGCCGATCGCCACGGTGACGACCACGGTCCTGCCTGGTGCCGTCCCGACGGGTATAGCCGCGACCCCGTCGCCATCGCCGTCGTGCCTGCGGGATAGCGATCTCTGCCGGTTCGTCTTCGACCACACGCATAATGCCTGGCTCGCCTCCAGCAGCTACTACCTGCTGATCAAGCCGCTCCGGATTCTGCTGATCATCGTGATCGCGCTGATCCTGCGGTGGCTGATCCAGCGTACGATCCGCAAACTCGTCGCCCGCACCGCGGAGGGCGAATCGCCGTCGTCGCTCAAGCCGCTGCGATTGCGGCTCGCCGACGCGACCTTCCGCGAGCGGCGGCAACAGCGTGCCCAGGCGATCGGGTCGGTGCTCCTGAGCTTCGGCACCGCCGCGATCTTCTCGATCGCATTCCTGATGGTCCTCGGCGAGTTGGGCATCCAACTCGCACCGCTGCTCGCCAGCGCCGGCATCGCCGGGCTGGCCATCGGCTTCGGCGCCCAGACACTGGTCAAGGACATGATCGCCGGATTGTTCATGCTGCTAGAAGATCAGTACGGCGTCGGCGACATCGTCGATCTCGGCGAGGCCAGCGGCACGGTCGAAGCGGTCGGATTGCGGACAACGTCGATCCGCGACGGCATGGGCGTGCTCTGGCATATTCGCAACGGCGAGGTTGTCCGGGTGGGCAACAAGAGCCAGGGCTGGGGCGTGGTCGTGATCGATCTACCGATCGGATTCGCCCGCGTGGACAAGGCGACGGAAGCGCTCACCGCGGCGGCCCGGGAGATGGCGGTCGACCCACAGTGGAGCGAGAGGATGATGGGCACACCCGAGGTACTCGGCGTCGAACAGCTCACCGTGGACGGCGCTGTTCTCCGTACGACTGTGAAGGCATCCGCCGACGCTCAGGCTTCGGTGACCCGGGAGCTGCGCAATCGTCTCACCACAGCGCTGGCCGTGGCCGGAGTCGCGCGGACGATGTCCGCTGGTCGGGTCTACCTCAGACCGCCAACGGAAGGTGGACCCGGGGATGGGACGAATGGCACGGACACGGGGGGAACTCGGGCGTGACCATCGTCGGCTAAGGCGGGGTCTCGCGCGGCACGGCTGATTCAGATATCGTCCTTTCGTTCAGACGTATCGATTCGTTCACCACCGACCCATTCACCCATCGACCGGAGGCCCCCGGTGATCCCCCCGAAGCCAGCCGCCGAACGTCCGGCGACCTTCGGGGACGTTTTCGCGGCTCCGGAATATCGCGCGCTCTTTGCCGCGAGTGCGTTGTCATGGATCGGCGACAACCTTGCCCGGGCCGCCGCGACGGCGCTCGTGTTCAGCGTCACCGATTCGGTGATCCTCTCGGCCGCATCGTTCGCGATCAGCTATCTGCCGGCGGTGACATTCGGTCCGCTGCTGGCCGCTCTGGCCGAGCGCTACCCGCATCGCAAAGTCATGATCACGTGCGACCTCGTTCGCGCGGTGCTCATCTCGCTCGTCGCCATCCCGCACCTGCCGGTCCCGGCGATCCTGCTGCTGCTGTTCACGACCGCGTTGCTGAGTCCGGCCTTCGACGCATCGCGGTCGGCGCTGCTGCCCCGCATCCTCGAAGGCGACCGCTACGTGGTCGGTCTTTCGATGAACGCGACGACGGCCAACATCGCCATGATCTTCGGGTACGTCGTCGGTGGCGCCATTGCCCCGTTCCACCCGCACGCGGCGATGCTCGTCGACGCGGCAACGTTCCTCGGGTCCGGCGCGATCCTCACCACGTGGATCCGAGCCCGATCGGTGATCGCCTCGGCCTCGCAACGTCGCCGCCTCGTCACCGAAACGGTCGCCGGATTCCGGCTCGTGCTGCGCAATCCCGTGTTGCGGTCGATCGCGGCCGTGGTGTTCTTCGGCGCGATGTTCGTCGTCGTCCCCGAGGGCCTCGCCGCCGCCTGGGCGTCCGAGTTGAGCCATCACGGTGGCGACCGGGGCTTCGATCAGGCCTTCATCATGACCGCGAGCCCGGTCGGCGCCGTCATCGGCGCGATCGTCGTCGGCCGGCTGCTCTCGCCGGCCACCCGACGACGGCTGCTGCGACCGTTGGCCGTCCTCGTCCCGGCCGCGCTCCTGCCGGTCTTTCTCACGCATTCGGTCGTGGTCATCGGCACGCTGTCGCTCATCTCATCGTTCGCCGTGGCCGGCCTGACTGCGCCGGCCAACGGGTTGTTCGTCCAGGCGCTTCCAGCCGAGTTCCGAGCCCGCGCGTTCGGCGTCATGCAATCCGGCCTGGCGCTCTTTCAAGGCGCCGGCCTGCTGGCGGCCGGCTATATCGCCTCGTACGTCGAGGTGTCGACCGCAGTCACGGTCTTCAGCGCGATCGGTGTCTGTGTCATGATCGGCATCAGCGTGGTCTGGCCGTCACCGGAGCAGGTCGACGAAACAGTCGCGTCCGTGCGAGTGCACAATGCCGTGACGATCGCCGCGGTGGACGGTCGCCGGCCGCGACACGCCGCGCCGAAAAGGCCGGAGCCGACCGCGACGTCACCGATGGTGGCGGACGCCGGTGACCGGCCGGCAAGGTCCACGCCGACCGGGCCGAACTCGTCAACCGGGCCGAACTCTTCAACCGGGCGGACCGGGCCGAACTCTTCAACCGGGCCGGGCGGGCCGAACTCGTCCACCGGGCCGAACTCGTCGACCGCACCGACCGATATTCCGGCGCAGACCGCGGCCCCTTCGCAGCCGACCACGCCCCGGCCCGGGACGCGCTCGTCGATGGGTGGCTACAGCGCCGGGCAAAAGTCCCATCCTCGGGCCATGCCACCGGCCGAGACGCCCTGGACGAGCTGATCCACTCACGGCCTGCACCGGACTACCCGCGCCACGTGGCCGGAAGCGTCGGCCAGGCGGCCAGTAGCATTGGCCAGCGTGACGTTCTACGAGGCCGTCGGCGGTGAGCCGACGTTCCGGAAGCTGATTGACGAGTTCTACGCGGGCGTGGCGACCGATCCGGTGCTCCGGCCGATATACCCCGAGGAAGATCTCGGACCGGCGGCGGAGCGCTTGCGGATGTTCCTGGAGCAGTACTGGGGCGGGCCGAAAACATACTCCGAACGGCGGGGGCATCCGCGACTCCGGATGCGCCATGCGCCGTTTCACGTCGGTCCAAAGGAGCACGATGCGTGGCTCAGCCACATGCGGGCGGCGGTCGATTCCCTGTACCTGAGTCCCGAGCACGATGCCGAAATGTGGGATTACTTCGTACACGCGGCGCAATTCATGGTGAACACGTTCGAAGACTGATCGAGCCGGCCCAGCGACCGGCCAACC
>DATCXD010000338.1:0-7178 GCA_036566005.1 Micromonosporaceae bacterium
CCGGCGGCTGACCATATCCGCCGTAGCCGGTCGGTCCGTACGCCACCGGTGGCGCGTTTTGATAGGGCGCAGTCTGATATCCGCCCGAACCATAGCCCGAACGACGCTCGGCCGCCGCCGCCTGATCCAGGTGGCCGAGCACCGGATTTGAACTCCTCACGCCGCGCTCCTCACGCTCCACTGACCACCACCGCGACATCACGTAGCTGCGATGAGCTCGCCGATGGTCATTTCAGGGTAGCGTCTGGCCGCATGTTTGGGCGACGTCCGCTCGCCGCGGCCGGTCACCTCTAGACACCAGCGTTACGCGCGCAGCGGGACGATCGTGCCGGGCGGTGTGGCCTTTCCGCCGACGATCGGTGCGCACGTGGCGTGCCCGGGACGGGATTCGAACCCGTACGCCTTTCGGCCGCCGCTTTTAAGGCGGCTGTGTCTGCCATTCCACCACCCGGACTGTTGGCACCACCGTAGACGGTTACGCGCGCCGGGTCACGGACGGCTCGGACGCGCGCGACATTGCTGGCTTCGCGCCGGGCGCTGCCGGGACGCCCTCCGGCGCTGCCGGCTTCGTCTCGGGGGTCACCTCGGTGAAGGGCTCGCGGGGTTCGTGCAATTCGCCCAGCGCGACCACCTCGCGCTTGAGCACCAACGCCAGCGTCCAGTCCACGACGACCCGCAGGCGCCGGTTCCAGCTCGGGATGCGGCTCAGGTGATACGTCCGGTGCATGATCCAGGCTGGGAATCCCCGGAGCTTGATCCCGTACACCTGGGCGACGCCCTTGTGTAGACCGAGGCTCGCGACCGAGCCGGCATACTTGTGCCGATATTCGTGGACCGCCCGGCCGAAGATCACCGCCGCGAGGTTGTCCGCGAGCACCCTCGCCTGCCGTACGGCGTGCTGCGCGTTCGGCGCACACAGCACGCCGGGCTCGGTCGCCGTCAGGTCGGGAACGGCGGCGCAGTCCCCGGCGCTCCACGCACCCGGCACGACGCGGCCCGCATCGTCGATGACCTGCAGCGTCGGCAGGCAGGTGAGGCGGCCTTTGCCGTCGCGCGGCAGGTCGGTGTGCAGCAGCAGCGGGCTCGCCTTCACCCCGGCCGTCCAGACGATCGTGTCGGCGGCGAAGCTGTCGCCGTCGGAAAGCCGTACGATGCCGTCCACACAGGAGTCGAGCGTCGTCCCGAGACGTACGTCCATGCCGCGCTTGATCAACTGGACCACCGTGTAGGCGCCGAGATCCTGTCCGACCTCCGGCAGGATCCGCTTCGACGCCTCGATCAGCACCCAGTGCATATCGGTCGCGGAGAGTTCGGGGTAATAGCGCAGCGCGTCCCGGGCCATGTCCTCCATCTCGGCGAGCGCCTCGATGCCGGCATACCCGCCGCCGATGAACACGAACGTGAGGGCACGGCGCCGGACCTCGGGGTCGGCCGTCGTGGCCGCCACGTCGAGCCGGCCCAGTACTTTGTTCCGGAGGTAGATCGCTTCACCGATGGTCTTGAAGCCGACCGCGTTCTCGCGCAGGCCGGGAATCGGCAAGGTCCGCGACACGCTGCCCGGCACGATCACGATCTGGTCGTAGTGCACATCGCGCGCCGGACCGGTGATCGGCATGACCGTCGCCGTACGCGCGGCGTGGTTGATGTTGGTGACCTCACCGGACAACACGTGACACTTCTTAAGCTCCCGCCGCAGCGGCACCACCGAGTGGCGCGGCGAGATGCTTCCGGCCGACGCTTCCGGCAGGAAGGGCTGGTAGGTCATGTGTGGTTGCGGGTCGACGATGGTGACCTCGGCGTCGTGACGCCCGAGCTTGCGCGAGAGGCGCAGCGCCGCGTAGAGGCCGACGTGACCGCCGCCGACAACCAGGATCCGTTGAGGTTTCACACAGCAATAATGGCGCGATTCGGGCGCCTATCGCCGCCTGCTACCGAGGTATGCGACGTAACCTGCGACACCCACCATCGCCACCATGCCGACGACGGCCGCGCTGACCAGGCGATGGTCGCCAACGAGCCGCGGTACGGTCAGGATGGCGAAACCGATGATGACGGTGATCGCGATCACGGCCGCCGTCCGTAGCACGAACGGCAGGTAAAGGCCGGCCGTTGCGACGGTGTTGAACGGAAGCACCGCAGCAAACGCCGCGCCGGTGTGCACGATGTAAATCAACCCGGCCGCGGTGATCGGACGCCAGGCATCGGGCGCCCCGCCGCCGGCGATATTGACCAGGTAACCGAGCACCATGGCGATGATCGTCGCCGTGGGAGTAAAGCTGCGCGGCGCCATCCCGACGCCGAGCGCCAGCGCGACCGGCAGGATCAGCGCGGTGGTGAACAGGTCGCGGACCGGCCATGTGACCGCGAATCCGGCCAGCGCGGCCACCACCAGCGTCGCACGCAGCACGAGCGGCCCGGCGGTGGCTTGTTCGATGACGGTGGCCACCCGCTCGATCCGGATGTCGATGCCGCCGCGGAGGGCGCCGAGGAACGCGTTCATCGCGGCATCGTCATCGGTCCGGACGCCATCCGTGCCACCAGGCCAAGCACCTCGTCCAGGCTGCCGCCGCCGCCCCACTCCACCACCGGTACGCCATGCTCCCGCAACTCCGCGATGATGTTGGAGCGCTCGAGCAGCCACAGCCGGGCGGCGATCGCCGTGTACTGCCCGTGTCGCAGCCAGTCGTCCGGTCGCCCGCCGCCCGCGAGCATCTCGAGTTGCTCCGGCGGCATCGTGTCGACGGCGACGACGAACCGGCCGCCGCGGGCGAGCCGGGCGAGCAGCCCCGCCGAGCGAGGATCGATCAGTGGCGTGAGCACGATCGTCAGCGCGTTCGTCTTGATCTGCGCCGCCCCGAACGTGTACACCGTGGGCTCGCGCCCATCCGGGGAGGGGCGCGTATCAAGCAGCCACTCCAGCACGGTGAGATAGTGCCGCCGGCCGGACGACGCGCGAAGCTTGCGACCCGGCCAGCCGTACTCGACCAGACCGACGCGGTCGCCGCGCGTCACGTAGTGCTCGGCGATGCCGGCCGCCGCTCGTACGGTGAGGTCCAGAACCGACCGGCTGCCCCGCGCCCCGCCGGACATCCCCGACTCGTGGAGCAGGTCGAGCAGGATGGTGACCTCGGCGTCCCGGTCCGACAAGGTCGCCACGACGTGCAACTCGCGCGTGCGCAGGGAGACCCGCCAATCGATGCGGCGCAGCCGGTCACCGGGGCTGAACGGGCGCACCCCGGCGAGTTCCCCGCCCTCGCCGGGACGCCGGGACCGGTGGAATCCGATCATGCCGGCGGCGCGGGGCATCGAGTCGTTCGCCTGGAACGGGTCCGTGTTCGGAAACGCCCGGATGTCGGCGTACGGCGCCACACCGGCCGGACTGATCAGCAGCCCGTCGCCGGCCACCGCGTACGCGACCGTGGGCCCCAGCGTGTGACGACCCCAGCGCAGCGCCCGGCCGTCGAGATCGATGCCGACCGTCTGGCCGGGCGCCAACGCCGTGGCGTACGGCCGCCCCGTGTGCTTGACCTCGAGCCAGCGGCTGTGCTGCAGCCGGGCGACCACCAGGTCGTAGCGGATCGGATCGTGATTCGTGATCGTCATCGACGCGTTGAGATCCGCACCCTCGGACACCGCCGGCGTGGGTGTCGTCACCCGCACACTTGGTGCCGCCTGCGGACGCCGCCATAGTCCGAGGGCGGCGCCGATCGCGAGCGGCGCGGCCAGCACGACGAGATCGGGACGTCGCAGGAATACCGCCAGCACTAGGAGGAATCCGGTGAGCAACACCATGCGACCGAAGGCCCGCGTCGGCACCCAGCCGGAGGTGACTTCCACCTCGGGCGGTTGGTCCGTGCCCCGGTCCGGCAGATCGATCGCGAACGGGCGCCGTGAACTCCGTGTCGGCAGCGACCCACGGCGAATCGTGCCCGGCGGACCCGAATCGCTCGACCGCGGGGCAACGCGAGAACCGCCGAAATCCGCCACGGCGTCAGCCCCGCGGCGGACGGTAGCGGTCGTGATCGGCCGGCGGGGTCGATGACGGCCGTGGCCCGGTCGCGTAGGACGGCCCGGTTGCGTTGGACGGCCCGGTTGCGTAGGTGGGCCCGGTTGCGTACGAGGGCAGGGCGCCGCTGGTCGGGGTCGCCGTCTTGGCCACGATGTCGGCGACGACGGATGACGGATCGACGCGGCGTAGCCACACCTCCGGCTTCAATGTGATCCGATGCGCGAGAGCCGGTTTCGCCACCTGCTTCACGTCCTCCGGGATGACGTAGTCACGCCCGGCGAGCGCGGCCTTCGCTCGTGACAGGAGCATCAGCGCGAGTGAGCCCCGCGGGGACGCGCCGACGAGGACCTGCGAGTGTTCGCGGGTGGCGGCCGTCAGGTCGACCATGTATTGGCCGATCGAGTCCTCGACGGTGACGTCCTCCAGCGCCGCTTGCATGCCGAGCAGCATGCCGGCATCGCCCAGCGGCGCCAGCTGCGCCTCCTCCCGCCGGCGGCTGATCCGCCGCTGCAGCACGGTCCACTCGTCGTCATGGCTGGGATAGCCGAACGAGACGCGCAGCAGGAACCGGTCCAACTGCGCCTCCGGAAGTGGGTAGGTGCCCTCGTACTCGATCGGGTTCGCGGTGGCCAGCACGTGGAACGGAGGAGCCAGCATGTACGTGGTGCCCTCGACCGAGACCTGCTTCTCCTGCATCGCTTCCAGCAACGCGGACTGGGTCTTCGGCGGCGTGCGATTGATCTCGTCGGCCAGCAACAGGTTGGTGAAGATCGGTCCGGGCCGGAACACGAAGTCGTGGTTGCGCTGGTCGTAGAGGAACGACCCGGTGACGTCGGCCGGCAGCAGGTCGGGCGTGAATTGGACCCGTCGGAAACCGATGCCGAGGACCTGGGCGAATGAACGCGCGGTCAGCGTCTTGCCGAGGCCGGGCAGATCCTCTAGCAGCACGTTGCCGCCGGCCAGGATCCCGGCCAGTACCAACTCGAGCGCAGCCCGGTTGCCGACGACGACCGTTGCGACCGCGTCCAGAATGGCCTGGCCCAGCTGACCGACCTCGTGCGGCAGGACGATCGGCACGTCGACCCCGTCCAACGCGGAGCGGTCGGGAACGCCGGGCGTGTCGGTCACGTCGCTCACGTCATTCACAAAGCCTCCAGTTGCGCGACAACCGTCGCCAATTCGTTCGGACTGACCGGCCGGGTCGCCGGCACGGTGATGAAGGTCCACAACTCCGGACCGCACAGCTCCTCGGCCCGGCCGGGATCCGTACCGCGGATGACCGCGTGCCGAAGTCGCAGGCGTTCGTCGACGATGCCGGCGACCGCCGGCTGCACGGTGTACGCGAACCGGCGGATGTCGTCGTCGCTCCACTCCAGTCGGGCCGCCCACCGCCGAACGGCCCGGAACGCTCCGTCCGAGTCAGGCAACCGATCGGGCGGCCGGGGCATCTGGGTGTCCCGCAACGTCTCGGGAACCGGCGGCGGGGCCAGTCGCCGGATCAGCTCGATCATCACGCCGCCGGCGAGGAAGACGGTCAGCATCAACACGTACGGCACGCCGACACCGTTACCGCGCAGCACGAGGTCGACCAGCAGCGACGCCAGGACAGAGAAGATCAAGGTGCGGATCAACCGAGCCGATGGCCGGCGCCGCGGCCGGTGACGTGGCTTGTCCTGGTAACTCAGCAGGTCGTCGAGTCGGGTCATCGGCGCCGCCCGTCGTCGGCCCCGCTGACGTACGGGTCGCGGAGCGGGAACCCGGATGGCCCGATCGTCGATCCGGAGACTTCGAGCTGGCCCCGGATCGCGCCGAGCGCCGAGACGGCCCGCTCGCGCATCGAGTTGTCGATCACGGTGGTGCTGTAGCGGGCGGCGCGGTAGAGATCGGCGAGCGACGTCAAAGCCGCCGTACTCACGTGATGGGCGCCGAGCAGTCGCGTGACCAGATCGGCCGGGGCATCGGACGGTGCGCGCGGTGTGCCGGCCGCGCGGGCGACCTCTTCCAGACGTACCCAGCAGGCAATGACCGCCGACCGTGCGTCGCCATCGCCGGCCAAGCGAACGATGCCTTCGTCCAACGCCGCGATGACCTCCTCGCGCCGCGCGGACATGGCCTCGCCCGACCGGTCGGCGTCGCGCGCCACCTGACGGATAGCGAGCCAGTGGTTGCGGATGAAGTGCCAGACCAATACGGCGACGACCGTGATCACCAACGCCGCCGCCGCCAATCCACCGATCCAGCTGGCCCAGCCCGGGACGCCGAACACCTCACGCGCGCCCCCGGATCCGCCATCGAGGCTGGGCAGGGTGGTGGCCGATGCGCTACCGGTGCCGGTGCCGTCGGCCGAGTCATGGGGAATCGGGACGCTGTGGACGCCGGGGGTCGCGATGGACGCGGCGATCGCGGCCACGCCGAGCAGGCCGCCGACGATGATCAGCGGTACCCAGCGGCGCGTGGCGTCGGCATAGCTTCGCACGTCGGTCCTCGTTTGTTCGCCCTCGGCCGTCAGCCGGCATCGACGAGCGCGACGGCCTGCGCGAGTACGTCGTCCAGCATGCTGTCGGTCAGTCGACCGGTAAAGGTGTTCTGCTGGCTCACGTGGTAACAACCTAGTAACGCGGGACGACCGGCCGACCCGTGCCACACGGCGCCGTGACCGAATCTTGGCCGCGGTCGTGGTGCCGGTTCACGATAGACCGCTGTGTACGTGGGCCACCACGCATTCCACGCGAATGCCCCCAACGCGACCACGACGCGTAGCGTGGGCGCGATCAGTTCGACCTCTCGGTGCAGGAAGGGCGCGCACGTGTCGCGCTCGGTCGGCGTCGGCTTGTTGTCCGGTGGCGCGCACCGGACCCCGGCCACGATCCGCGTGTCGTGGATAACCAGGCCATCATCCGCGGCGACGCTGGTCGGCTGGTTGGCTAGCCCGGCCCGGTACAGGGCAGCGAACAGCACGTCGCCGGATCGGTCGCCGGTGAAGATGCGGCCGGTGCGGTTGCCGCCGTGGGCGGCCGGAGCGAGTCCGAGGATGGCGATGCGCGCGTCCGCCGGCCCGAACCCGGGCACCGGGCGACCCCAGTAGGTCTGGCTGGCAAACGCGGCGCGTTTCCTGACGGCGACCTCCTCGCGCCACGACACGAGACGCGGGCAGGCACGGCAGCCGGCC
>DATCXD010000343.1:0-4478 GCA_036566005.1 Micromonosporaceae bacterium
GGCCGTGGTCGCTCGCCTCGGCTCGGTGGCGATCTACTCGAACAGCGGCGGCGACGAGATGACGCTGCCCGTAAGGGCCCTCATGGTCCCGAACGCCCGGTGGCAGTTCGTCCTGGTCTACACCGCCCCGGCAGAGGCCAAAGGCATCGCCGTCGACGACATCGCCGCCGCGATTTTCGACGGAGCCATTCGCGCGGGCGGCGACGCCGGCCTGCCACTGCACCACTTTCCGCTCGACCGGGCCGGCGACGCGCACGCGGCAGTGCAGCGCGGCGCGGTCGGCAAGGTATTGATCGACCTCGTTGACGGATGATCCACGCGAACGGACGGATTGCCGGGCAGTCGCACTGATTGCCGGCCGCCAGCCTATGCACACCGTCAACATCGGGATTCTCGGGTACGTCGACGCGGGTAAGACCAGCCTGACCGAACGCGTGCTGTCCGAGACAGGCGTGGTCGACCGCCTCGGCAGCGTCGATTCCGGCACGGCGCAGACGGGCACCGGCGACATCGAACGCCGCCACGAATCACCATCCGTTGATCGCCGCCGCGCCGGACCCAGACGGACGGCAACCCGTTCGACCGGGTGGGGTATACGCGATTCCTGGCCCAGCGCGATCTCGCGACCACCACGCTCTGATGGCGCGGTGACCTTCGATAGGGTCGGTCCGAGATAGCGCGACGACCGGAAGGGGTGCGACTCCGGTGGATCGCGACGTCGTGATCCGACGGCTGCGAACTGCCGGCTGTGTCTTCGCCGAGGACGAGGCCGAGCTGCTCCTGTCCAACGCGGACACCGCCGCCGATCTCGACGCGGCCGTGGCCCGCCGGGTCGCTGGTGAGCCGCTGGAGTACGTGCTCGGATGGGCCGAGTTCGCCGGCCGGCGATTCGCGATCGAGCCCGGTGTGTTCGTCCCCCGGCATCGCACCGAATTCCTCGTCGATCAAGCCGTTGCACTCGCCCGGGATGTCGCCGAGCGGCGGGCCGGCATGCCATGCGTACAGTCGATGGTCGTTCTTGATCTGTGTTGTGGATCGGGAGCGATCGGCGCGGCCGTGACCGCGGCGCTGTCCGGCGACGGAACGGACGTCGACCTGTATGCGACCGACATCGAGCCGGCCGCGGTCCGGTGCGCCCGCCGCAATCTCGCCGACGCGGCTGGGCACGTCTTCCAAGGCGATCTGTTCGAACCGCTGCCGGTAACGCTCCGCTCCCGCGTGCGGATCCTGACGGCGAATGTGCCCTACGTCCCGACGGCCGCGATCGCGCTGATGCCGCCGGAGGCGCGAGACCACGAGGCGCGGGTAACTCTCGACGGCGGGTCCGACGGGCTGGCGGTGCTGCGGCGGGTCGCGGCGACGGCACCGCGGTGGCTCGCGCCCGGCGGTCACCTGCTGGTCGAGACGAGCGAACGTCAGGCGACGAAAGCGGCCAACGTCATGTCCGGCCATGGGCTGGCCGCGCGGATCGCGATCTCCGAAGAGGGGGCGAGCACCGTCGTGATCGGAACGTCGTGACGGTCGGGTGCGCCACCGGCGGCGAACCCGTCGGCGGCGTGCACCAATCTGCGACTGCCGGTCGACGCGGCAGCCGTTAGCGTGGTGCCGCAGGCTTCTTGATCCGAAAGGACCCGGCAGAGACAGCACAGCAGATGCTGCCGCCCTACCTCGCCGAGACACCGCGCATCGTGAACAGGACGGTGCCGCAGGACGACTGGTCCGGACTCGGCGAGCTCGCCGTCCAGCGAGCGGGGTGACGCGGCGGGCTGCCGCCCACCGTGGTGAGCGGCAGCTCCCGATCAGGCCTGCGCCACGCTGGCCGTGATCCCGGTGACCCAGCGCTCGACGACCTCCGCCAGCACGCTGAGTGGCAACGCGCCGCTACCCAGGACGGCGTCGTGGAACCCGCGGATGTCGAAGTCGCGTCCGAGGGCCGCTTCCGCATCGGCCCGGATGCGCTGGATCTCCAGGCGTCCCACCATGTACGCGAGGGCCTGACCCGGGTCGGCGATGTACCGGTCGGTCTCGCTCTCGATCTCGACCGGCATCATCGGCGTCTGATCGAGCATGTACTGCACCGCCTGCGCCCGGCTCCAACCCTTCGCGTGCAAGCCGGTGTCGACGACGAGGCGCGCCGCGCGCATCGAGTCGGCGCTCAGCATGCCGAGCAGGGCGATGTCGTCGGAGTAGAGCCCCATTTCGACGGCGAGGCGCTCGGAGTAGAGCCCCCACCCCTCCGAGTACGCGGTGAATGGTGCCAACCGGCGCAGCATCGGCAGGTCGGTCAACTCCTGGGCGATCGTCAACTGGAAATGGTGGCCGGGCACCGCCTCGTGGAACGCCGTCGACTCACACGCGTGCCGGTCCCGCTCCTCGGCTTCGTACATGTTCGCGAAGTAGATCCCGGGCCGGGTGCCGTCCATCGAGGGCTGCACGTAGTAGGCGGATGCGGCGCCGGGGGCCTCGTCGGCGGGCACGGGCCGGACCTCGCAGTTCTGGCTCGGCAAGCGGCCGAACCACTGCGGCGCGGCGGTCTCGGCCCGGCGAATGGCCGCCCGCGCGGCGTCCAGCAATTCGTCGCCGTCGCGCCAGCGCAGCGCGTGATCCGTACGCAGGCGCCCGAAAATCTCCGGGAGTGCCGACGTACCGAACACGCGCGCGCCGATCTCCCGGTACTCGTCGGCCAGTCGCGCGATCATGTCGAGCCCGGTCTGGTGCAGTTCGTCGGCGCTCCGCCGCGTCGTCGTATGCATCGCGATGAGCTGCGCGTACATGTCGTCCCCGCCGGGCAGCCAACACAGTCCCGGATGGTCCCGGTCGCGACCGTGCGACGCGATCTCATCCCGCAGCACGTCGCGGTACGCCGCGAACGCTGGTCGGACGGTGTCGCGGATGACGGCGTCGCGACGCTCGGCGTACGCGGTCACGTCGATCCCGGCGTCGTCGGCCGGCGTCGGTTTGCTGAGCGGATCGTCGGCACTGGCGAGGTATCGGTCCAGGTGCGCGACCGCGGCTTCGACCAGATGCCGCACCGGCACCCGACCGGCCGCCACTCCCGCGCGATGCCGATCGGCCAGGGCGTCCAGCGCCGACGGGATCATGCCCAACCGGTCGACGTACGCGTCGGCCTGTTCTCCGGTCGAGATCGTCACCATCGGCAGCATGAACAGCAACTCGGCCGCGGGCGCGGTGAAGGAGTCGCAGATCGTGTACTCGGCGAGGCGCGTCGTCCAACGTGTCCGGATGTCTTCGGCCTGACTGATGATCACCGAGCGCGTCGCGCGCTGTTCGGGCGTCAGTGTCTCGGGATCGGCGGAGGCCGCCCGCGCCGCGATCGCCGCGATGCGCTCCCCCATCGCTTGTTCGCCCGTCTCGCGAAAGTCGGGAAGAAGCCGGTCGCGTGGGCCGGCAAAGCCGAACAGTGTCGCGACGGTCGGGTAGGCGTCGAACAACGCGTCCAGTAACTCCTCGGCCAAGTCATCCACTGTGGTCACGTACATCCCCCGTCAAGTCGACAGATCGCTCCGGCCCGACGTTACGGTGGCCGCGACGCGCGTGCCACCCCATAGTCGCCCAGCCGCGAGGCCGTTGCGGCTCAGCCGATGCGCCGCGCAACCGCGAGGCTGTTGCAGCCGTTAGCGGCTCATCGGTTCAGCCCGGCGATCAGGTTGATCGTCGCGGCGATGACGAACGTGCCATAGAGATATGACAAGAGCGCGTGGCGCAGCGCGTTCCTCCGCATGTCCGATGACGTGAGTGGCGTGTCGGAGACCTGGAACGTCATGCCGATCGTGAACGCGAGATAGGCGAAGTCGGTGTAGCGCGGCGCGGCGTCCTGGTTGAAGTCGATGCCCGTGTCGTCGGCGTGGTAGATGACGGCGTACCGCAGCATGTATGTCGTGTGGACGACGAGCCAGGACATGACGACGCTCCCAACTGCCAACGCGGCCTGCAACACCTGAGCCGACCCGTGGGCGTCGCTCGCGCGACCGATGAGGAAGCCGACCGCGACAAGGCTCGCGGCGGAGGCGATCAAGACGGTCAGGTCGGCGCTCGCTCGCGTCGGATCGTCGCGTACCGCGTGCCGCTTGGTCGCCGGACCGTCGAGCCCATGCAAGGTCAGCCAGGTCCAGGCGAGAAATGTGGCAGCGCTGATGTCCCAGCCGATCAGCGGCGCTATGGCAACCGGACCGAGCAGGCCGATGACGACAACCGCGGCGATGCCCGGGACGGCCGCCGTCAGCACATGGATCATCGCCACGTCGCGCGAACGTCGCGTCGTACCGGTGCCGTTGCCGGTTCCAGTGCCGGTTCCGGGGCCGTCAGCCATCGCTAGACCATACGTCTACGCGGCCGTGCAGCGATCACCCTCGACACCACGAACTCAGCGACGACGCGACGCCCGATGGGCACCCGTACGGCGCGGCGCGCGATCGTCGGGCGGGCGGGCGGCATCCTTCGCGGACGTCGGCTCCGAC
>DATCXD010000365.1:0-3330 GCA_036566005.1 Micromonosporaceae bacterium
CTCGGACACCTCGGCAAGCCGGACGGCGAGATCGTGCCGCTGACGCTCGGCTTCCGCGTACCGGCGGAGGTTCTGGCTCTGGCCAACCGGCTGCTGGCGGCGCTCGACGTGGATGTGCCGGCGGCGCGCTCGCTCCGCCACGATGGCGCGCTCGTCATCGACCAGGCCGCGGACGTCGCGAAGGCCGTCGTGGCGCAGGTGCGCGACGCGCTGACGTTCGACGGATCGGTCGGCATCATCGCGGCCGACGCCGCCGTGCCGACGCTCGTAGCCGCGCTCGCCGCCGCCGGCATCACGTCCGGTGACGCCGAGGCCGACGATCGGATCAGCGTATTGCCGGCGACGGTCGCCAAGGGTCTCGAATATGACCACGTCATCGTCGTCGAACCCGCCGCCATCGTGGCGGGCGAACCGCGCGGACTGCACCGTCTCTATGTCGTCCTGACCCGCGCGGTGTCCCGGCTCGCGATCGTGCACGCCGAGCCACTGCCGGCCGCGATCGCCTGATCGGTCGACGCCGGATCGCTCACGTCGCCGACACGTGTCGTCGGCTTTGTCGTTGCGTTGTCGTTGCTTTGGCCGGGCTGGAAAGGCGCTCCACGTTCGGGGCGTTCGCCGCCCGAATGTCGGCCAGCGATGCGACCATCTCCCTTTCCGAAGGCTCCGCACCTCCGCCGGATCGATCATCCCGGTGGTCGGCGACCGAGTCGACGCGAGAGAAAGGGACGGCAGATGCGCAAGACGTCATACCGGGCCGGCACACCGGCCTGGGTCGATCTCAGCACTCCGGACATCGACGCGACGACGGCGTTCTATGGCGCGTTGTTCGGTTGGAGGGCCACCGAGACGAGCGAAGACTACGGCGGTTACATCCGCTACGAGTTGGACGGCGAGGCGGTCGCGGGCGCCGGGCCACTCATGGCCGACGGGCAGCCGATCGTGTGGTCGTCGTATTTCGCGGTGGACGACGCCGACGCCGCGGCGGCTCGCATCGCCGACGCCGGCGGCCAGGCGATCGTTGCGCCGATGGATGTGATGAACCTTGGACGAATGGGACTGTTTGTCGACCCGACCGGAGCGGCGTTCGGGATCTGGCAGGCGGGCACATTCCCGGGTGCCGGCATCGTCAACGAGCCCGGGTCGCTGACCTGGAATGAGATGCTGACCCGCGACGTGCCGGCGTCAACGTCCTTCTACCGGGACGCGCTCGGTCTGACGGCGAAGGCCAGCGAGACCACCCAGGTGCCGTACACGGAATTCCAGGTCGACGGTAAGACGGTGGCCGGGATGATGGACATCAGCGGTCCGGAGTGGCCGGCCGAGATGCCGCCGCAGTGGGTCGTTTACTTCGATGTCACCGACTGCGACGCCACCTGCGTGAAAGTTCAGGACATGGGCGGGATCGTCGCCGTGCCGCCGACCGACATCCCGATCGGCCGCTTCGCGGTGCTGACCGACCCGCAGGGGGCGTCATTCTCGATCATCCAGATGAACGACTAAGCCTCAACGCGATCGACGCATCGGCACGACGAGCGGACCCTGCTCGCCGTCGATCACCCGCACCTGCGCCTGGTAGTGCCGGGCCAGCAGCTCCTGGGTCAGTACGTCGCGCGGCGTGCCGGCGGCCACCACCGTGCCCTCGGCCATCAGGACCATCCGCTCGGCGTACTCACCGGCGATCGAAAGGTCGTGCATCGTCGCCACCACCGTGAGGCCGCGGTCACGCCGCAGCTTGTCGACCAGTTCCAGCACGTCCTGTTGATGGCCGATGTCCAGGGCGCTGGTCGGCTCGTCGAGCAACAGCACCTTGGCCCCCTGGGCCAGCGCCCGGGCCAGGAACGCCCGCTGGCGCTCGCCGCCCGACAGCGACTCCAGGCGGCGCCCGGCGAACCGCTGCAGATCGAGCCGCGCCAACACCTCGTCGACCGCCTCCAGGTCCGCCCGCGACTCGCTCGCCAGCGCCGGGATATAGGGGGTACGGCCGAGAAGCACATAGTCGATCACCGCCATGCCGGGCGGGACCACCGGATCCTGCGCCACGCTCGCGACGAGCCGGGCCCGGTCGCGGCGGCGCATCCGCCCTAACGCCGTTCCGAACAGCTCGATCGAGCCGGTGAAGTCGAGCAGGCCGCCAACCGTACGCAGGAGCGTCGACTTGCCGGCGCCGTTCGGCCCGATGATCGTGAGCCACTCGCCGGGCGCGACATCGAGGTCGACGCCGGTGATGATCTCGGTGCCGTCGAGGACGACGCCGACATCTCGTACGACGAGCGCATGGGTGCTGGTCTCGAAGCGTTCGGTGGGCAGCATCACAGCCGCCGGGACGTACGCAGGATGGCGATGAAGAACGGCGCGCCGAAGAACGCCGTGACCACGCCGATCGGGATCTCGTCCGGTGCCGTGAGCGTCCGGGCACCCAGATCGGCGAGCGCGAGGAAGGCGCCACCGAACAGCGCCGACAGCGGCAGGATCACGCGGTAGCTCGTTCCGGCCATCAGCCGTACGGCATGCGGCACGATGATGCCGACGAACCCGATCAGCCCGGACACCGAGACCGCGGCCGCGGTCCCGAGCGAGGCCACGACCACGAGCACCAGCCGGGTCCGGCGCGGATGGGCACCCAGGCTCTCCGCCTCGGCGTCGCCGACCGACATCACATCGAGTTGCCGGCGATAGCCGATCATGACCGTGATCGTGATCAAAGCGAAGGGCAGCAGCAGCAGCACGTCATGCCAGCCGGCCGTGGTCAGCCGTCCCATGATCCACGAGTAGACCTCGCGGATCGTCTCGACGTACCGCTGCTGCAGGTACGTCTGCCCGGCGGTCAGAAATGCCGTCACGGCCACTCCGGCCAGGAGCAACACCGCCGGCGTACGTGCCGTCCCGCCGGCCGCCCCGAGGGCGTACGTCATCGTCACCGCCACCAGCGCGCCGACGAACGCCACGAACGGGACGTAGATCGGCGTACCGCTGCCGCCGGCGCCGGGTAGCTGCGCGAACGCGTGACCCCCGACGATCGCGATCGTGGCACCGAGCCCGGCTCCGGCCGCGATCCCCAGCAGGTAAGGATCCGCTAAGGGGTTGCGGAACACACCCTGGTACGTGCCGCCGGCCACCGCCAACGTGGCGCCGACGAGCAGGCCGAGACACACGCGAGGCAGTCGAAGTTGCGTGACGATCGCCTGCTCGCTGGCGGACAGTCCACTGTGCAGGCGTACGCCCGGCAGCAGGTCCAGCAACTCGATGAACACGCCGCCGGGGTTCAGCCCGACCGGTCCGAGCGCCAGCCCGGCGATGACCGCGACCACGACGGCGCCGACGCCCGCGGCG
>DATCXD010000384.1:0-4443 GCA_036566005.1 Micromonosporaceae bacterium
CCACCGCCGGTCCACGCGACCAGTTGATGACGGCCCACGTGGACATGGTCGCGCAACTCGCCGACGGGGTCGGTGCGTACGAGGGGTTCGTGACGGCGGCGGCCAGTGTTGTCGCCGAGAACGGTCTGCTCGGCGAACCGATCGCCAAGGGCCGGCTCACCGAGGCATCGGACAAGCTGCGCGGCATGGCGGAGGCATTGGCTGAGTTCTCTGCTGGTGGCCGCGTAGGGCGGCGACCCACTCACTCGACTGATGGAGCGTTCTAGTCTTCGTGCGTGCCCCGCCGCCCTATGCGGCCGGTTGCCTGGCCCCGACGCCAATCACCGAGATTCGGGCTGGCAGGACGGGCACCAGAAGGTAACGCGATCGTAGTCGCCCTCGTCGGCGCGGCGGATCGGCGTCCGGCAACGCCGGCACGGGCGACCGGCCCGGCCGTACACGTAGAACTCCTCGCCACGCCGCAGGGAGCCGGTGGTCGACTGCGTCCACCGGCCGCGGTGGGCGGCGATCATCCGCCGGACGAGGGATACCAGCCCAGCCAGATCGGCGATGTCGCCGACCGGCCGCCAGGGCCAGACGCCGCGCAGGAACAGCACCTCGGACTTGTACATGTTGCCGATGCCGGCGAGGTTGCGCTGGTCGAGCAGCGCGTCCGCGATAGCCCGCTCGGGCGCGGCGGACAGGTTCGCGAGCGCTCGCCCGTCGTCCCAGTCGGGGCCGAGCAGATCGGGCCCGAGATAGTCGACGAGCGTGTGCTCCTCATCGGTCGGGACGAGCGCGATGTCGTGCAGGTGATAGCCGACGGCGGTGACCTTGTCGGTGTCGAGTACGATCCGGATCGTGTGCGCCGGACCGCCGTGCCATCGATCGCCCCGGCGGAACGTACGCCAGGAGCCGTCCATCCGTAGATGCGAGTGCAGCGTCGCGGTCGCGCCGGCCGGGTCGGCCAGGCGGAGCAGCAGATGTTTGCCGCGCGCCGCCGACCCGACGACGGTCCAGCCGGCGAGGTCGGTGGTCGCTAGCGTCGGCACGCGAAAGTCCGAGCGTACGATCGTCTGCCCGGCCAGCGCGTCGTGCAGCGCTCGCGCGTGATTGAAGACGGTGTCGCCCTCGGGCATGCGCCTATTTTCACCCCTCTGGAGCCAGCGGCTCGCCGGGGACGATCGGATGTTTTGGCAATACCGGCACGAGGATCGTCAGAGTGACGCTATGCGCAGCACATCGCCGGGCTCAATGCCGAGTGCGACGACCGCGCGGCCACCGTTGACCGCGACCGCGGCGTGCCCGGCCGAGTCCCCGAACACGACGAGGCTGCCGTGCGGCGCATCGTCGAACGTCGTGCCGCGTACCGCACGCAGGCCGCCGACCAGCACGTTCTCGCCGAGCCGGTTCAGATCGTCGGCAATGGCCGCCAACTGGACGTTGCCGAACCGATCTACGGTCAGCACCTCCGCCTCGATATAGTCGCCGCCGAGATCGACGACCGGTGGCGGCAGGCGGACGAGATCCGCTGGGGGCACCGGGCTGCCGCCCTCGCGGAGCAAGGAGCCGGTGGCCAGGCGCGCCGCCACCGGCGCGAAGATGTCCCGGCCATGGAAGGTCGCCGACACGGTCTCACGATGCCACTCCGGCTTCGTCAGCTCGATCGCCTCGGTGATGCCGCCGAGCACCTCCGCGGCCGGCAGCAACAGACCGTTGTCCGGACCGACGAGTAGACCGCCGTCGGTGGCGAGCGCGATCGCGCGGCGCAGGGTGCCGACGCCCGGATCAACCACGGCGACGTGTACGGAAACCGGCAGGTCGGCCACGGTCTGTGCGAGGACCGCGGCACCACGGGCGACGTCACCCGGCGCTACGTCGTGCGTCACGTCGATGACTCGTACGGTCGGCGCGATGCGGGCGATCACCCCGTGCAGCGCGGCGGCGAAGCCGTCGGAGCGTCCGTAGTCCGTCGTGAGGCTGATCCAGCCATATCCGCTGCCTGCCATGTGTTGACCGTAGCGCGGGTGGTGTGACCGAGTTCCATAGATCGCGACCGGGCTACAGATCGCGACCGGGCTACAGATCGCGACCGAGCACGATCTCGTCGCGTATCGGGATGCCGTACGACCCGATCAGCGGGATCGACGGCTTCACCTCGCGCGAGCGGGCCACCCCGTCCGGCCGGACCTCCAGGATGTGCAGGCCACGGCGCTGGTAGAAGCGCAAGGCGTCGATGTTGTCGTTCGTGGTGACGAGGAGCAGGCGAGCCAAACCTTCGGCCCGGCCGAGGTCCGCCGCCGCGGACAGCAACGCCGTGCCGGTGCCCTGGTGGGGCGGGACCGCCTCGATCGACACGACCTCGATCGCGTCACCGTCGATTTCGTACGTCAGCACGCCGATGATCTGCTCGTCGTCTTCCGGCGTACCGCCGCTGTGTTGAGTGGAACCGCCGACCACCGCGCGAGTCGCGACGAGCGCTGGCAGCGTGCGCAGGTCGTAGAGGCGGCCGCGGGCCGCGACGCCCGGCTCGCCCCAGGTGGCGGCGAACATCGCGTCGATGGTCGGGCCGTCGATCGGGCGGGCCCGGCGAACGTGGACATCGGTCACCTGAGAAGGTTGCCTCATGGACTACGGAATGGACATCTGCATTTTCAACGAGCCGCAGCAGGGATCCACCTATGACGACCTGCGCCGGCTCGCGCTCCGGACCGAGGAGTGTGGATTCGACGGCTTCTTCCGCTCCGATCACTACCTGCATATGGGCAGCACCGACGGCTTGCCGGGCCCGACCGATGCGTGGACGACGCTGGCCGGGCTCGCGGTGGAGACGTCGCGCGTGCGGTTGGGCACGTTGGTCAGCCCGGCGACGTTCCGCGAGCCGGGACCGCTCGCGATCACGGTCGCGACCATCGACGCGATGAGCGGTGGGCGCGTCGACCTGGGCCTCGGGGCCGGCTGGTTCGAGGCCGAGCACGCGGCGTACGGCATCGCGTTTCCACCGGTCGGCGAGCGGTTCGACATCCTCGAGGAGCAGCTGGCGATCATCACCGGGATGTGGGGCACGCCGGAAGGCGAGCTGTTCAGCTACGAGGGCGCGCACTATCGGGTCACGGATTCGCCGGCGCGGCCGAAGCCGCTAAAGGAAGGCGGCCCGACCATCATCGTCGGTGGCCACGGCGTCCGGCGCACACCGGAACTCGCGGCCCGCTATGCCGGCGAGTTCAACTCGTTCAGATCGGTCGGCGAGGCCGCGGTGGCGTTCGACCGGGTCCGCGCCGCCTGCGAACGTGTCGGTCGCGCCGCGTCCGGCCGTGATCCGATCCGGTTCTCGGCGACCGGCACGATCTATTGTGGACGGACGGAGGCCGAGGCGGCGGAGCGCGCGAGCCGTGCCGGAGCCAACGTCGAGAGCGCGCGCGCGAACGGTTTCTACGGCACGCCCGAGCAGATCGCCGAGCGCGTCAACGCCTATCGCGAAATTGGCGCATCGCGGTCCTACCTGCAGCTGCCCGATCTGCACGACATCGACCACGTGGACGCGATCGCCGAGATCCTGCCGCTGGTCCGCGGCTGACGGACGCCGTCTGGTCGCCGGCCTCAGATGCAGAGGCAGAACGGGTGTCCGGCCGGGTCGTAGAAAACGACGAAGTCGTCGCCCGGCTGCGCCTCAGCTTTCGTCGCGCCGGCGGCGAGCACGCGCTTCTCGGTCGCCTCGAACTCGTCGACCGTGAAGTCGAGGTGGAACTGCTGCGCCACCGGACCTTCGGGCCAGGTCGGCGGCGTGTAGTTCGGAACCTTCTGGAAGGCGATCTGCATCGGCGCTGGCGAGTCGCCGACGGTGACCCACTCGTCGTCGGCGTACGTGATCGGCCGGTCGAGGATGTCGCTGTAGAACTGGGCCAGCGCCCGCGGATCCGGGCAGTCCAGCACCACACTGCGTGTCTTGATCGTGTCGCTCACGATGATCCCTTCGTTGGAGAGCTATCGGTTACCGAGACTGCTATTCGTTACTGACTGCTATCGGTTTCCGAGACTGCGATCGGCTAGCCGCGAAGTCGCAGACCACGCGGCGTGACACGGAATCCGGCGGCGGCCAACGCATCGCGGAGCGGGCTCGCGTGGACGGAACCGCCGTCGGCCCGCTCGACCGACAGCGCGCCCAACGCCCCGACGTGTACGGCGTCGGCCAGCGCCTTCGCGGCCCGGGCCAGCAAGTCGGTGTCGTCCGTGTACGACAGCAGCGTCCGCCCGCCGCGCTCGACGTATAGGACCAGTGCCCCGTCGACGAGGACGACGAGCGCGCCCGCCTTCCGGCCGGCCCGGTGCCCGGAACTCGTCGTCGCTGTCTGGCTGTCGCCCGAGGCTGCCCCCTCGTCGACCACGCGCTCGGGCCAGGGAAGCGCCGCGCCGTACGGGTTCGCCGGGTCGGTGCTCGCGAGGACGAGTGCGGCCGCCGTCCGC
>DATCXD010000389.1:0-3864 GCA_036566005.1 Micromonosporaceae bacterium
CCGGCGGCCGCCGGCCGGGCTTGACTGGAGGCCATGCCGTCGTCCCGGTCCCGACCCTCGCCGCGCGACCCGTTGGCGCCGTACCGAGGCAAGCGGGATTTCACCCGGACGCCTGAGCCGTCCGGCGCCGCCTCGCCGGGATCAGCTGGCGACGCGCGCCGGTTCGTGGTCCAGCGGCATCGCGCCAGCCGCTTGCATTACGACTTTCGCCTCGAAATCGACGGCGTACTCGCCAGCTGGGCCGTCCCCAAGGGCCCGACGCTGGATCCGGGCGTACGGCGAGCCGCCTTCCACGTCGAGGATCATCCACTGGACTACTTCGACTTCGAGGGCGTCATCCCGGCCGGGGAGTACGGCGGCGGCGACGTGATCGTGTGGGACGCCGGGACGTGGGAGCCGGACGAGGCCGGTGACCCGCCCGATCCGGGCCGGGCGGTGTCCGACGGCGAGCTCCACCTGGACATGGTGGGTGAGAAGCTGCGGGGCCGGTTCGTCCTGGTGCGTACGAGAACGGACGCGTCGGGCAAGGAAGAGTGGCTCCTCCTGCACAAACACGACGACTTCGCCAGCGCCGGGTGGACCGCCGAGGACCATCCGCGGTCGGTCCTCAGTGGCCGTACCAATGATGAAGTGAAGGCCGACCCGGACCGGATGTGGCGGTCGGACCTGCCGCCGGCGCGGGCCTCCATCGCGTTGAAACCGGCCGCGTTCGACCCGCCGACGGCGGACGAGATCGGTGCCCTCGACGCGCTGCGATCGGCCGGCACGTGGACCGTCTTCGGCCGAGACCTCAGGTTGACAAACCTCGACAAGGTCGTCTATCCGGCCCGACCCGACGAAGAGCCAGTCACCAAGCGTGACCTGATCCGGTACGCGGCGCAGATTGCGCCGGTGGCGCTCCCGTATCTGGCGCGACGGCCCCTCAACATGCACCGCTTCCCCAACGGCGCGGACGCGAAAGGCTTCTGGCAGAAGGAACTGCCGACCCATGCCCCGCAGTGGCTGGCCCGCTGGGACAATCCCGACGCCGGTCGAGGGGAGACCCGGACCTACCTGGTGGCCGACGAGCCGGCCGCGCTAATCTGGGCGGCCAACTTCGGCGCGTTGGAGTGGCACGCGTGGACGTCTCAGGTCGACCGGCCGCGGCAGCCGACGTACGCGCTGATCGACCTCGATCCGGGCGACCAGACGAGCTGGGCGGATCTGCTGGTGCTGGCCCGGCTGCACCGAACCGCGTTCGAGCACATGGGCGTCGTCGCGCGAGCCAAGGTCACCGGACGGCGGGGGATCCAGATCTGGGTGCCGATCGCGCGCGGGCCCGACTTCGCCGCGACCCGGGCCTGGGTCGAGCGGCTGTCGCACACGATCGGCGCGGTCGTCCCGGAGCTGGTCAGCTGGAAATGGCAGAAGAGCGATCGCAGCGGCCTCGCGCGCCTCGACTACACCCAGAATGCGATCAATAAGACCCTGGTCGCGCCGTACAGCCCGCGCGCCGCGGCGGGTGCTCCGGTGTCGGCGCCGATCGACTGGGACGAACTCGACGACCCGACCCTCTCGCCGAACGCGTTTACCATCCGTACGGTGTTGTCGCGCGTCGCCGAGCGTGGTGATCTGTTCGCCGGCGTGCTCCGCAATCCCCAGCATCTCCCGCCGCTGGAGTGACCCGGATCAGGTGACGTCCGGGACCGGGTCGCCCGACCCTCACATCGTGCCGCGAACCCTTACTGCCGCACGTGCGTTTTCGATCACTTCACGTGGGCGGCGATAGCCCGCGCACAGTCCAGGGACTCCACGTGTGAAGTGTCCACCTCCAGGTCGTAAACCACGCCCCGGTGGACCATCTCCGCCTGCAATGCGGCCATTCCCCGAACCCGATTCCCGCGCGCGATCTCGCGGCCGGCGGCGACCGTGCTCTCGCACCGGACGCCCACCCACAGCACGTCCAGGTCGCTAAAAGCCCTCTGCCACCGCTGCTGGGACGTCGCGCCGCCGAGGAAGACGTCATCGACGATGACCTTGGCACCGGCACGGGCCATCGCGGCGATCCCCGCCATCCATGCTGCTTCCAGCGCCCGGAACTCCGATCCGACATTCACGCCGCCGTCTGGGGCGAATTCGATTCCTGCGCCCGATGCTTGCATGGAAGCGGGCATCGCCTTGACCAGCGAGTCGACCGCGGCGCCAAGCCACGGACCCCGCAGCACCACCTGCAGACACCGCAGGATCCCGGACTTGCCCGAGCTGGATCCGCCGTTCAAGACGATCACCTGAGTCGTCACCCGGTCACGGTAGAGGCGATCGCCACAGCTTTCGAAGCGATTTTCGGCAAGCCGCCCGCGAACCGGTCGCCGACCACGGTCGCCGTCCACTCGGCCGCGAGCGGATCGTCGCGGAAAAGCGCGCGGCCGCGGATGTCCGGCGCCGGATCGGCCGGCATCCCCAGCCCCGTATAGCGCCGTCAACATGCCCTGGTCGGCGAGCTTCGTGTCGCGCTGGCGATATCGAAGGGCGTCGCACCCGAGGACAGCGACGACCGCAGTCGTGGCAGCGTGATCGCGGGCGGCCGGATGCGTTTGGGCAACGCCTCGGGTCGGCCGAGCAGCCAGCCCTGGCCCAATGTGGCGCCGAGCGCACTCGCGGCGGCCAGATGCTGGTCGGTTTCGATCCCCTCGGCCAGGATCAGCGCGCCCGTACGGTTTGCCTCGGCGCGCACCGCGTAGGCGACGGCGATCGCGGCCGGTGACGTCGGCTTCTGGACAACCGACCGGTCGAGCTTGATCACGTCCGGTCGCAGCAGCGGCATCATCGCCTGGCTGGCGACGTCGGCGCCGACGTCGTCGAGCGCGATCCGGTTGTTGTATTTGCGTAACTGTCCGACCGCGCGGAGAAGGCCCGAGGGGTCGCCGGCCACCGACCGTTCGGTGATCTCGGCCACGAGCTGCAGGTTCTCCGTGCCCCGGCGGATCACGTCCACGAGATCGCGCGGACACCAAACGCGTGAGCTCGCCGGCTCGACGTTGACGAAGATCGGCATGTCGCCGTGTAGCCGCGCGTCGAGCGCGCCGCGACACGCGGCGGCCCGACAGATCCAGTCGAGTTCGGGCAGCCGACCGATCTCGGCCGCGTAACTTACCAACGCGTCGGGAGTGGACCAGGTCGTGCTGGCCGGTCCGCGGGCCAGCGCCTCGTACGCGACGACCTCGTGGCCGTCCAACGTGACGATCGGCTGGTAGACGCAGCTGATCGCGCGGGCGGCCAGCACCGTGTTGAATGCCGCGACCGCAACCGGAGACGACGGACCACGCCGATCGGTCACGACAGGATCCGCGTTATCCCGGCCGCCGTATGGATGGACCCCATCCGCGCAATGGCGCACCCGTCTACCACGGCTCTGCCTGTGCGGCCTGAACCTGATTGGCCATAGTGAGCAGGCGGTCGCCCGGCACTAGCTCGCGCAGCAACGGAAACTCGATCGCCTCCTCATGGGCGGCGTGCGCGCGCACCTGGTCGCGCAACTCGTCGAAGTCGGCCGCGAATCGAGGGTTGTCCACGCCCCGCCTGATCAGCGATGCGATGGACCGATCGGCCGTACCTTCCTCGTCGCGCCGGTCGGCGGCCACCCGGGCCGCCGCTCCGTCCAGTTCGGCGAGCGCCGAGTGCACGATCTCCTGCTCGGCGCGCTCATGCCGGTGGAGGAACTCGACGAGCGCGGCGAAGGCTTCCCGTCGGGCCACTCCCTCGGCCGACCGTACCCACGCGAACATGCTTTCGATCTCCCGATGCTGGTCGCGGAGCACGTCGACAACGTCACGTCCGGCCGAGTTCGGTGGCAGCTCGGATCGGACTGACGGTGCGGACACGGCC
>DATCXD010000391.1:0-3296 GCA_036566005.1 Micromonosporaceae bacterium
CAGGTCGCGCGACGGCACCTTGGACTCGTCCCAGAGCGCTGGCGTTACGCCGTCGACCTGTGCGTCGACGACCGGCGCGTCGACCTCGACCTCGCCCGCGTCGATGCCCTCGGCGTCGTCGCCCGGGCCGGCGAGCAGCAGCCGGTAGAGCGGACAGCGCGATTCGAGTTCGGTCGCGGTGCCGACGTCGACCAGGCGGCCGCCGTCGAGGACAGCGACCCGGTCGGCGAGTGCCAGCGTCGAACGCCGGTGGGCGATGAGCAGCGTCGTACGGCTCGCCATCACCCGGTGCAGGGTCGCGTGGATCTCCGCCTCGACTCGGGCGTCGACGGCCGAGGTCGCGTCGTCGAGCAGCAGCACCCGCGGGTCGGTGATGAGCGCGCGGGCGAGCGAAACCCGCTGTCGCTGACCACCGGAGAGCGTCAGACCCTGCTCGCCGATCACGGTCTCATAGCCGTCGGGCAGCTCCATGATGAATTCGTGCGCCTCGGCCTGCTTCGCGGCCGCGATGATCTGCTCATCGGTCGCGTCGGGCCGGCCGTACGCGATGTTCGCTTTCACCGGCTCGGAGAACAGGAAGCTGTCCTCCATGACCAGGCCGATCGAGGCACGTAGCGAGTCCATCGTCAGGTCACGTACGTCGTGTCCCCCGATGCGGACGGAACCGTCCTGTACGTCGTAGAAGCGCGGCAGCAGCATCGAGATCGTCGACTTGCCGGATCCGGACGTGCCGACGAGCGCGACCGTCTCCCCCGGCCGGACGTGCAGCGTCAGTCCGCGCAGCACCGGCTGCGACGCGACGTAGCCGAATGTCACGTCGTCGAGTTCGACATCCGGCGTTGCGGCGTGGTCCAGCGCAATAGCGCCCGGCTTCTCGGTGACGACCGGCTTCGAGTCGATCACTTCGAATACCCGGATCACGCTCGCCCGGGCCTGCTGGCCGATCGTGAGCAGCCTCGACAACGTCCGTACCGGCCCGACCAGCTGGGCCAGGTAGGTCGAGAACGCGAGGAACGTACCCAGGGTGATGTTGCCCTCGACCGCGAGGTAACCGCCCAGCGCGAGCACGCCGACCTGGCCGAGCGCCGGAATCGCTTGCAGCGCCGGGTTGTAGACGGCGGTGAGCTTGGCCGCACGCACGCGCGAGCCGAACAGGCGGCGGGCGACCGTGTTGAGCTTGCCGAGTTCCTGCGCCTCCTGACCGAAGCCCTTCACGACGCGGACGCCGGTCACGGCGTCGTCGACGACGGCGGCCACCGCGGCCGACTGCTGCTGCGCCTCCCAGGTTGCCGGGAAGAGCCGCTTGCGAGCCAGGATCGAGATCCACAGCAGACCCGGGCCGACCGCCAGCGCGACCACGGTCAGCAGCGGCGACAGCACCGCCATCACGACCAGCGACAGCACGAACAGGAGCAGGTTGCCCACCATGATCGGCATCATCGACAGCAGACCCTGGACCATGGTGATATCGCTCGTCGCGCGCCCGATGATCTGGCCGGTCTGTAGCTGGTCCTGGCGCGCTCCGTCCAGGCGGGACAGCGCGCCGAACATCTCCTGGCGCAGATCGTGCTGCACGTCGAGGGCGAGCTTGCCGCCCACGTAGCGGCGGATGAACGTCAGCCCGTAGGACACCAGCGCGGCGACGATAAGGAGCGCGGCCAGCGGTGCGAGTGCACGCTGATGCGACAGGACCGAGTCGTCGATGATCGTTCGCTGCACGAGCGGCACGAGCGCGGAGATCGTCATGCCCGCCACCGACGCGCCGAACGCGAGAATCACTTGCTTGCGATAGCGCATGCATGCGGTGACGATGCGGCGCAGCCAGCCGCGGGTCTCGGCGTCCGGGATCGGCCGGGCGGGCGTCATACGGTGGCCGCCGTGGCCTGGGAAACGGGTACGGTGATCTTGCGGCGGATCCGGTCGTCCAGCACGTCGCCGATGGCGATGAGATCAGCCACGAGGCGGTCGCCGGCGATCTCGTCGAAGAGTGGGCCGAGCTTCGCGACATAAGCTTGGTCGGCCCGGCGGAGGGCGGCCCGGCCGGCGTCGGTGACCTGGAGCTGAACGACCCGGCGGTCACCCGGCTCGCTCCCCCGGACCGCGTAGCCGGCGGCCACCAGCCCGTCAGCGATCGCGGTGAGCGTCGGCCGGCGTACGGCCAAGCGTTCGGCGAGCATGGCCGACCGGATGCCACCGTGGCTTAACGCCATCAGCACCCGGTACTGCGGGATTGTGAGGCCGGAGTCGACCGTTTCGAGCAAGCGGTTCAGCCTGGTCAGCACGCGTACGGCGTCGATCCGGCCCGGCGCGTCGGTCACAGTTTCATAGTCTAATACTTAGAGTGCCTAACCTTCCAACGCGGTTTGACATCGACGGCCATCGGGTAGTCCACCGCGACTGGAAAGGGAGTGGACATGGGCATCCTGTTGCTTGTCTTGCTGTTGGCGCTGATCCTGGGTGGCCTGGGATTCGCGGTGCACGTCCTGTGGTGGATAGCGCTCATCGTCTTGATCGTCTGGATCGTGGGTTTCTTCGCCCGCGGTACGGCGACCGGCGGCGGACGCTCCCGCTGGTACCGATGGTAAGTAGCTCCTAGAACACCCTGCGGCGCGGGCGAACCGGCGTTGAGCCGGAGCGCAGAACCTCGATGATTGGGCCGGTCACGGCGATGTGACCGGCCCACATCGTGTGCACGACGGCGTGAGAAGCTGACCGGGTGACCGGACCTCTGCCGATTCGAGGCAGTATCGCGATCCCGCGTGGCGAGCTGCGATGGCGGTTCTCCCGATCGAGCGGCCCGGGCGGTCAGGGCGTCAACACCGCCGACTCACGGGTCGAGCTGCTCTGGGATCTCGCCGGCTCAGATGCGTTGCCGCCCCCGCTGAAGGACCGCGCCATCGAGCGGCTGCGCGGCCGGCTGGCCGACGGCGTGCTTTCGGTCGTGGTGAGCGAGGAACGTGCGCAACTGCGCAACCGCGCAATCGCCGAAGCCCGGCTCGTGAAACTCGTCGCGGACGCGATCGCGCCGCCGCCGGCCCGGCGTCACCCGACGCGCCCGTCCAAACGCTCGGTCGAGCGGCGGCTGGGCAGCAAACGCCGGACCAGCCAGATCAAGCAGGGCCGCCGACGCCCCGTCGACTGAGACGTCGCGTGGTCACGGCATTGCCGAGGGCATGTCGCCGCCGTGGACGGTCAATGCGGTGACGCCGCCGGCCAACTCGAAGCCAGCGGAGCGCTCATGCGCGGGGCATGGGATCGGCAGCTGGCGTCGCGGACTGATCGGCCGGCGTCGCGTA
>DATCXD010000404.1:0-2053 GCA_036566005.1 Micromonosporaceae bacterium
CCACCGATGTCGAGGTCAAGGAGCTCGCCGACAAACTGGTCGCGCTCGGGACGTCGATCGCTGCCGAGTTCGACGCGCGCAACGGCAATGACGCGCGCTCCAATGCGTTCTCGACGATCCTCGCGGCCGAGCCGGTCGTCGACTACCTGCCGATCTCGCCGACGGCGGGAACGCGGACGCACATCGGGGTGGCTCGGATTACCCCCGGTGGCCCGGTCCGCCCTTCACCGGTGGGCGACATCACGATCGCGGACGACCTCGGTCCCGACGCTCTGCTCGACCTGGCCGAGACGTGGTATCGCGAGGAGCACATCGCCAATGCCGAGGCCGCGTGCGAAGCATTCGACGCGCGCTACGGCACGACGGAGCTGACACCACGGCAGCGCGGTCGCCGGGCCGAGCTTTACGGCCTGGCGTCGGCGAACAACGGCGAGCTGGCGACGGCCGAGCTGGCCTGGATGTCGGCGCTCGACCTGTTCGCCGCGGCCGGCGACGAGGTGAATCGGCAGATCACCCGGTCGCGCATCGCCCAGTTGATGTGCCGCACCGATCGTGCCGGGTTCGGGCTGCCGATCGCCGAAGACGCGACCGACTACGTCATCACGCACGGCCCGGTCGGCCGGCGGGCCAGCGCCTACCGTCGGCTCGCGTTCTGTTACATGCTCGGTGGCCGGGTCGAGGACGCGTTGAACACGCTCGACGAGGCCGAGCCGTACGCGGCCGTAAGCGACGACACCCGTACGCCGATGTGGCTGCTCGTCGACCGGGCCGGCATCCTCGGCGAGACCGGCCAGATCGATGCCGCGCACGCCGCCGCCGAGCGCGCGCGAAATGCCTGTCGGAGTGCCGGATTCCGCACCGGTCTCGCCGCCGCTAGCTGGATCAGCGGACGCGCCCACGAGATCGGCGGCCGGCTGACCGATGCGCTGGCCGCCTATGACGAGGCGCTCGGCGTCTGCGATGACCTAGAGATGCGCCGCCAGCTCCGGCGCCAGCGCGGCACCATGTTGGCCGGAACGGCCCGCGCCGCCGAGGCGATCGACGATCTGGTGGCGTCCGTCGCCGACGCGGTGGCGTCCGGCGACCGCCAGACGGCCACCACGCTGCGCCAGCAACTCGCGACCGCGTATCTGAACAGCGGCCGGCCGCTGGACAGCGCCGACGTCGCCGAGGAGGCCGTCGCCGCGTTCGACCCGTACGACCCGAGCGCCGAAGCCGTCCGCCATCTGCTCGCCCAGGCGTACCGTGCCCTCGACCAGCCGGATCAAGCTATCGAGCAACTGGAACTCGTCGCGGCGAGTGGGGCACACCGGGACTGCCCGGAACTCGTGGGCGAAATGAACGAGCAGATCGGCGATCTACTCGACGCACTCGACCGGGATGCCGCGGCAGCGTTGCGCTACGCCGTTGCCGCCGACGCGTACCGGCGGGCCGATCTGACGCTCGAACACGTCCGCGTGAGCCGGCGCACCGCGACGTCGCTCATGTGGGCGAACCAGTTCGACGCGGCCGTCGAGGCGTTGGCCGAAGCCGATCTTGCCGCGCTGTCGCTCGCCGACGATGACCCGGACGCGGTGTGGGAACGCGCGATCCTGGCCTGCGACGGTGGTCGGGTGATTGCCGCCCAGGGTGACCTGTCCGGCGGGATCCTGCGCATGGGCCCGGCCATCGGCGTGCTGCGATCGGTGGGCGATACCGGCGCCGCCACGTTCGCCGCCGGCATCTACGCCGATCTGCTCCTCAGAGCGGGCCGGCCGGAAGAGGTCGAACCAGTGATAAATACGGCGTTGTGCGATGTCAGTGACGACGGCATCCGTCAGCACCTTGCGTCGATGCTCGTCCGCGCGCTGGAGGCGCAGCATCGGGACGCCGACGCGGCCGCCGTCCGGGACGCGTACCAGCTCGGCGCCTGATCTCGACCGAGCGCCCGTCCGGCCGGCGTGCTCGGCACGTGGGAGGATCGCGTCTCGGTCTGGGCTGGCCACAGGCCACGTCGCTACTCTGGCGGTGTGAATCCCACCGACCAGCGGATCAAGACCGGCGGTCACGCGAA
>DATCXD010000408.1:0-4295 GCA_036566005.1 Micromonosporaceae bacterium
GCGGCGGCACGAGGTGCTGCTGGCCGAGCTGCATGCCGGCGACCGGTTGGACTGGTCGAAGGCGGTGGTCGACGGCTCCCACGTGCGAGCGCTGAAGGGCGGCCCAAAACCGGTGCGAGTCCGGTCGAGGGCGCGAGGACCGGCTCGAAGCACCACGTGATCACCGACGGCGCGGGTGCCCCGCTCGCGGTGACGTTGACCGGCGGCAACCGCAACGACGTCACCCAGCTGATGCCACTGATACACGCGATCCCACCGGTACGGGGCCGACGCGGGCGTCCCCGTCGACGCCCGTTGAGCCTGTACGCGGACCGCGGCTATGACCACGACAAGTACCGAAAGCTGGTCCGCGACAAAGGGATCACTCCACATATCGCCCGTCGCGGCGAGGCACACGGCTCCGGGCTGGGCACCCACCGATGGGTGGTCGAGCAGACCATCGCGCTGCTGCACTGGTTCCGCCGGCTACGCACCCGGTGGGAAGTCCGCGACGACATCCACGAAGCCTTCCTCAGCCTCGCCTGCGCCATCATCTGCTACCGCAGACTCACCAAATGATCATTCCGTTAGGAGTTCTAAGTCGTCCGCACCTTGTCGGCGAGCTCGCGTAGGCGAACTGAACGTGATACCGCACGGGTACGGCGTCAACAACTTGTACCGAGTCTGCGGCGGGTTCAGGTGACGAGCAGGCGAAGGCCAAGTTCTGCCGTGTCGAGATCGGCGAGGTCGCGGTTGCGTTCGGCCCACCGGCCCGAGGCGAGATCCTCGCGCAGGTTGTGTACGGCCCGCTGTTCGGCGTTCGGCCCGAGTTTGACCCAGACCGATATTCCGCGACGGACGCTCTCGTCCAGGTAGGCCTCGGGCCGGCGCCAGTATGCCTCAAAGAATCCATCAGCGCAGTCCCACGGGATCAACACCGGCTCGATGCGGGCCCCGATCGCGCCGGCCAGCTTGCTCACCGACGGCCAGCCGACAACGAGGTCGGCGACCTCAGGCAGGTAGTCGCGAGTCAACCAGAACCGGCGGCGCCATGCGGTGTCACTGGCGTCGAACGTCAACACCACCACCCGGCGAGCCACCCGCCGCATCTCGCGCAGGCCGGCGATCGGATCCGGCCAGTGGTGGATGGTGCAGATCGCCATCGCGGCGTCGAAGGACTGGTCGTCGAACGGCAGGCTCTCCGCGCCTGCGGCCACGCACGGCGCGGCCTCTGCGGGGCGCTGCGCCCGCATGAGCGCCGACGGTTCCACCGCGGTGACATCGCGGTCGGGGGGCTCGTAGGAACCGGTGCCCGCCCCGACATTCACAACCGTCCGCGCATCGCCGAGCGCCGCCCAGATCTGCGCAGCGATGCGGGGCTCGGTGCGCCGCGTCACCGTGTAGGTGGCGCCGATGGTGTCGTACAACTGCGGGCTGGACATGTGCTGCCTCCCTGGCTGCCACCGGCTCACTCCGGAGTGCATCGCGCGATGTATCGAACAGATATATCGACAAGCTGTATAGTCCAGTACACCAGCGCAAGGTTGTGCATTCCCGGTAACCCAACGCGGCGCACGTGGCCTGCCGTCGCTGCTGTGGATAGGTGCTGCCGGTAACGGCCGCGACGATGCTGCGGTGGTCGGTTGACTCGCGTACGAATGTGGAGCCAGATCGATCTCGGGCTTAGCGGCCCGCTCGGCGGCGCGTGCGGCTGGCGCGGAGGCGGCGCAAACGGCCGACTACCAAAGGGTCGAACTCCACCGCCGCGGGTTGATCGAGGAGCGCGTTCAGGAGCCGGTAGTAGTGCGTCGCGGACAGGTCGAACGTCTCGCGGATGGCCTGTTCCTTCGCGCCCGCGTGCCGCCACCAGAACCGTTCGAACTCAAGCATTGCGCGCTCGCGATCGGTGAGCGGCGTCCGCTCGGTCGCAGCCCGAACCACGCCGACCGGGGCGTCGTCGACCTCGCCATCACGAGGCCGGGGTGGCGATACACGTCGACCCGACGCGGCCACCGGTGCGGCCGACGTCGACGGCGAGCCATTCGCGCCTTCGGGCACCGATGCGTCGGGCGCGACATCGGAGGAAGCCACGCGAGCCATGCCGACCAGAGTACCCAGCAGCCCAGACACCCAATCGCAGGCCAAGGTCCACATCGGATGCCGCCGGCCGTCGCGATGCGCAACGGCGTCGATAGGCGGGCCGACGAGCCGACGCCAGGTCTGATAGACAGATGAGCTGGACGCGCCGAACAGATGCGAAAGGAGCCAGCGTGCCGAGGATTCGCAACTTCGCGTTCGACTGCGCCGATCCGTACGCGCTGGCGGTCTTCTGGAGTGCCGTCATGCGTGAGCCGATCGACGCCGACTGCGCGCCGGGCGACGAGGAGGTCGGCATCCGGTTGGCGACCTCGCAAGCGCTGTTCTTTCAGCGCGTACCGGAGCCGAAGGCGGTCAAGAATCGGGCGCACATCCGCTTGGAGCCCGACGAGACGCGTGACGCTGACGTCGAGCGCATCGTCGCCCTCGGCGCGACACTCCTAGAGGACCACCGTCGGCCAGACGGACTCGGCTGGGTCGTGCTGGCCGATCCGGAGGGCAACGAGTTCTGCGTGTTGCGCGGGCCGCTCGATCGACAATCACATCCATAACCAGCCAAAGCAGCCCAAGACAATCACATCCGGGACCAGCCAAGCGGCCGAAGAAGAGCGTCAGCCGGGCGCATGCAGGGTGGCGTAGGCCGCGAGCGCTGCCACCTGATCCGGGTCGAGCGATGCTCGCACACGCTTGCGGGCGACCGCGACGTGTGCGGCGTTGACCATGGCCGCGTCCAACGACTCGCGCATCGCGGCCAGCGCCGACTCGCGGATCAGAGCGGTGCAGTCGGCCGCCGAGAAACCGTCCAGGTCCGCCGCGAGCGCGGCCAAATCAACGTCCTTGTCCAGCGGTACGGACTTGCCGGCGGCCCGCAAAATCTCGGCTCGCGCGGTCGCGTCCGGTGGCGGGACGTACACGAGACGTTCGATGCGTCCGGGCCGTAGCAGTGCCGAGTCGACCAGGTCAGGACGGTTCGTGGCGGCGATAACGACCACGTTGCGCAGTGGCTCGACGCCGTCCAGTTCGGTCAGCAACGAAGCGACGACGCGGTCCGTGGTACCGCCGTCGGTCGACTGGCCGCGCAGCGGTGCCAAGGCATCGACCTCGTCGAGGAATATCAGTGTCGGAGCCGCGTCCCGGGCCCGGCGGAACAACTCGCGGACCGCCCGCTCGCTGTCACCGACCCATTTCGACAGCAACTCGGCGCCCTTGACCGACAGCACGTTCGCTTTGCCGGTGCCGGCGATCGCCTTGACCAGGTACGTCTTGCCGCAACCGGGCGGACCGTAGAGCAGCACACCGCGGGGCGGCTGGATGCCGAGGCGGGCGAACGTGTCCGGGTAGGTCAGCGGCCACAGTACGGCCTCGGTCAGCACTTCCTTCACATCGGCCATGTCGCCGACGTCGTCGAGCGTGATCGACCCCAACTCCAGCACCGACTGCGCCATGCTCGTCGGTCGTACGACCTCGAGCGCGGCCATGAAGTCGTCGAGGCCGACCGAAGGTGAGCTCCCCGGCACGTCGGCGGCACGATGGCGAAGCGCGGCTCGGACTCCCGCCTCGCGTACCAGCGCGGCGAGGTCGGCCGCGACGAACCCGGGCGTACGGGATGCCAGGCCGTCGAGGTGTACGTCGGCGGCGAGCGGAACCTGTCGCGTCAGCACGCCGAGCTGCTCGCGGCGGCCGGCCGCGTCGGGGAGCGGGACCGCGATTTCGTGGTCGAGTACGCCGGGCGAACGCAGCTCCGGATCGACGGACTCGGGTCGACTCGTCGTGCAGACGACGGCGACGCCGGACCGCAATGCGTCGGCGACCGTGTGGCGGAACACCGTTGCGAGCGGCGAGGTATCCGAGCCGTCCGAATCGCGCGGCATCAGCGATTCGACGTCCGAGACAAGGAGTACGGCCGGGGACGAGGCGGCGGCCGCGTTCGCCGCGTTTCGTAGTCGAGTGGCGGCGTCGTTGTTCGTGAGCGCCGCGATCTCGGGCGCCCACAACACGTAGATGCGTGCTCCGACCGCGCCGGCGACCGCGCGAACCATGCCCGACTTTCCGGAGCCCGACGGTCCGGTCACCAGGGCACCGAGCGTGATCGTGGTACCCAGTCGACCGAGCACCTCGCTGTGGTGGAAGCCGAGGTCCAACAGCTCGATGAGTTGGTTCGCCTGTGCGCGCAGCCCGGGAAGATCGTCCAGGCTCGGCGCCTCGTCCACCTCCGGGGC
>DATCXD010000460.1:0-4311 GCA_036566005.1 Micromonosporaceae bacterium
GCGGCCAGGATCTCCTGCTGGCTCGGCCGCGGCACCGCCGGTAGGTGGTTCATCAGCGCCGCGGCGAGCAGCGCGGTCGAGGTCTCCACGCCGTCGCTGTTGGCCGGCAGGCCGATGATCGCGTTGGTGTTGAGTGTGGTCGCGGCCAGGTCGAGCAGCGGGCCGTTGCTGTCCGGCTTGACGAAGTTGTCCTCGATCGTGACGTGACCGGTGACGCTCGCGCCGGCAAGCTCGAGATCCGACTGCACCGACTTGACATCGGCGTCCGACTGCTGGGTCGACACGACCAACACGTGGCGCCCGGCCAGTTTGCCCGGCAGCACCAGCGGCGCGATCTGCGTGACGAACTGCTCCTTCTGGTTGACCTCGGTCTTCAGGCTGTTCACCTGCGACCGGTACTGCTGGTTCTGCGCCGACAGCTGCGTGACCTGATGTTTCAGCTCATCCGACAGCGGCCCGTTCAGCGCGGCCGTCCCGACGATCAGTCCGATGGCGAGCGCGAGGAACACGGCCGTCAGGGAGACGACGTGATACCTGAAGTTGATCACTACAACAACCCTCGTACGGAGAAGATCAAGTGGTCCCACCACTCGGCCAGCAGGCTCACGTACGCCCGGCCGACGGTGGAGACGGCCACCGCCGCGGCCATGGCGGCGAGCGCGGTCAGTACGAGCAGAAGCAGCGCCGGACCGGACAGCGATTGGCGGTAGAGACGGCTCACACCCTTGGCGTCGACCAGCTTACCGCCGATCTTGAGACGGGTAAGGAACGACGACGCCATGCCGCTGCGGCCCTTGTCCAGGAACTCGACGAGATTGTCGTGCGTGCCGACCGCGACGATCATCGTCGCGCCCTTCTCGTCGGCCAGCAGCAGGGCGATGTCCTCGCTGGTCGCCGCGGCCGGGAAGCGGGTCGCGGACAGGCCGAGTTGCTGGACACGAAGCATCCCGGGCGCGCGGCCGTCCGGATAGGCGTGCACCACAATCTCGGCCCCACAGCGCAGCACGTCGTCGGTGACCGAATCCATGTCTCCGATGATCATGTCGGGGCTGTATCCGGCCTCGACCAGGGCGTCCGCTCCACCGTCGACGCCGATCAGGACCGGCTTGAACTCCCGGATGTAGGGCCGGAGCACTTCGAGATCGGCCTTGTAGTCGTAGCCGCGCACGACGATCAGCGCGTGCCTGCCGGCGATCTTCGTGGTCACGCCGGGCACGCCGATGCCGTCGAGGAGCAGCTCCTTTTCTTGCTTGAGAAACTCCATCGTGTTCGCGGCGAACGCTTCGAGCTGGACGGACAGTCCCTCGCGCGCCTCCGCCATGGCGGCGTGGATGGACGCGCTGTCGTGCCGGAGGCCACTCGCAATCTTCTCCTCGCCGACGAAGACGGCGTTTCCCTCGACCCGCACGTGTACGCCCTCATGCAGCGCCCGGAACAGATCTTCGCCGAGGTCGTCCACCAGCGCGATGCCGGCGTTCACCAGTGCTTCGGGCCCGAGATTCGGGTAGCGGCCGGAGATGGACGGCTTCGCGTTGAGTACGGCGGACACACCGACCGCGACCAGCGAGTCGGCCGCGACACGGTCGATGTCCACGTGGTCGATGACCGCGATGTCACCGGGGCGCAGGCGACCGACCAGGCGCTTGGTACGCCGGTCAAGCCGTACGGGGCCGCTGATCGTCCCGGGCTCGGCCACCCGGGCGCGGCGCAACGTTGGTAGTCGCATCGTGCACCATCCTGGCACGTCGAGCCAGCACTGTTGGACGCGACGTGCTGACCTTGGCGTACGTTATGCCCGAATTACGGACCTTTCGTCCATTCCGTCATCGATGCCGCTGATACGGTGCATGCTGCCTGATCGACCCACCGTGACCAGCTGTCTTGACATTGTCGCGCGGAGTCATCACCCTCGCTTCTCGCGATCGGCGACCGCGATCAGCTCCTCCGCGTGCGCGATGCCGAGATCCGAATCGGGCAGACCGGCGAGCATCCGGGCGAGCTCGCGGGAACGCTCGGTGTCGGCCACCGCCCGAACCCCGGACGTGGTGAACGCGCCACTCGTATCCTTCGACACCACCAGATGGCGATCAGCGAACGCCGCGACCTGCGGCAGATGCGTGACCACCAGCACCTGGTGCGAGCGGGCCAGCCGGGCCAGCCGCCGGCCGATCTCGACCGCGGCCTGACCGCCGACGCCCGCGTCCACCTCGTCGAACACGAGCGTGGGCGGGCCGCCCGAACCGGCGAACACGACCTCGATCGCGAGCATCACCCGGGACAGCTCACCACCGGAGGCGCCTTTCTGCAGCGGCAGCGCGGGCGCTCCCGGGTGCGCGACCAGCCGCAGCTCGACCTCGTCGGCCCCGTCCGGACCGATGCCGCACTCGACCCCGGCAATGGTCAGGGCCGGCTCGCCCCGGCCGACCGGTCGCGGCAGCACGACGACCTGCACCCGTGCGTGTGGCATGGCAAGGCCGGTGAGTTCCGCTGTCACGTCGGCCGCGAAGCGCTCGGCGGCCGACTGGCGCGACCGCGACACCTCGGCCGCCAGCGACGCCACTTCGTCGGCGAGGCGGGCGCGCTCCCGATCGAGTTCCTCGAGCAGCTCGTCCGAGGTGTCCAACTCGGCCAACCGGGTCCGCGCGCGATCGGCCCAGGCGATCACACCGTCGGTGTCCTCGGCGTATTTGCGGGTCAGCGATCGCAGAGCGGCCCGACGCTCGTAGATCTCCTGGAGCCGGGCCGGATCCGCCTCCAGGCTCGCGAGGTAGGCGCCCAGCTCGGCGGTGATGTCGGCGACGAGTGACGCCGCCTCGGTGATGCGTTCGGCCAGCTCGCCCAGCGTACGGTCGACCGACGCCTGGGACTCGAGCCCGCGCCGCGCGACCGACAGCTGCGACACCGCGTCCGAGACATCCTCGCCCGACTCGGCGCCGCCCAGCGAGAAATGCGCGGCCGACGCGGCGGTGCGGAGACCCTCGGAGTGCTCCAGCCGCTGCGACTCCTCGCGCAGCAGGTCGTCCTCGCCCGGCTGCGGATCGACCCGGGTGATCTCGTCGAGACCGAGACGCAGCAGGTCAGCCTCCTGGTTGCGCTCGCGAGCGTTGCGTCGCCGGTCGGCCAGGTCATCGGCGACCGTCCGCCACGCCCCGAACCGCTCCCGCAACTGCGACAGCAGCTTCTCGTGATCGGCACCGGCGAACCGGTCGAGCGAAGCCCGCTGCTCGGCCGGGCGCAGCAGCCGCAGCTGGTCCGACTGTCCGTGTAGAGCGAGCACCTGCTCGCCCAGTTCGGAGAGCATCGCGACCGGCACGGCCCGACCACCGACGTAGGCCCGGGAGCGCCCTTCGATCGTGACCGTACGCGACAGCACCAGCGTGCCGTCGGCATCGATGTCCGCGCCGGCGTCGGCGATGCGCTCGTGCAGCCCATTCGCGCGATCGGCGTCGAGATGCAGCCGGCCCTCGACCGTGGCGCGTCCGGGATCGGCCCGCACGCGTGCCGCGTCGGCCCGGCCGCCGAACAGCAGGCCGAGCCCGGTCACCACCATCGTCTTGCCGGCGCCCGTCTCACCGGTGATGACGTTCATCCCACTCGTCAACGGGAGCGTGGTGTCCTCGATGACGCCGAGACCGGTGATGCGCAACTCCTCCAGCACAGCTAGCCACAGTAGACGCCGATTGCGACACTCGGCCAGCGCCGCACGCGGCAAGCGGTGCCAAACCGCGTCGGCCGGGGATCAGATCTCCGAGCGCCGGTTACGCCAGCCGTCGACCGGAAGCTCGAACTTCGCGACCAGCCGGTCGGTGAATGGCCGAGGTCGTAGCCGTACGACACGGACCGGCAGCGACCCACGGCGTACGGTCACGCATGATCCGGGAACCACGTTGTGCACCCGGCGCCCGTCGCAGGTCACGACGGCACCGCGACCGTACGGGTCGACGGTGATCGCGATCTGTGACGTCGGAGCCGTGACGATTGCCCGGCTGAACAGACCGTGCGCACTGATCGGCACGACCAGCAGCGCCTCGACCTCGGGCCAGACGACGGGGCCACCGGCCGAGAACGCGTACGCCGTGGAACCGGTCGGTGTCGCGCACACCACTCCGTCGCAGCCATATCGCGACATCGCCCGACCGTCGACCACGACGAGCAGCTCGATCATGCCTTCTCGGTCGGCCTTCTCCACGGTGGCCTCGTTGAGGGCCCACGATTCGGCGATCACCTCGCCGCCATGCTCGATGGTCACGTCGACGGTCAACCGCTCGTCGACGGTGTACTCACGGGCCACGACGGCCCGAACCGCCTCGT
>DATCXD010000461.1:0-4676 GCA_036566005.1 Micromonosporaceae bacterium
CGCCTGCAGCCGACGACCGTACGCCAACTCGTGGCGGCGTACGCGGAGGCCACCGGCCTGCCACACCTGTCGCCACACGGGCTGCGTCACAGCGCCGCCACCCACCTCCTCGAAGGTGGCGCCGACCTCCGTACGGTCCAGGAGATCCTCGGGCATGCCTCGCTTGCGACGACGCAGATCTACACCCACGTCTCGATCGAGCGCCTGCGTGCGGCCTATCGCCAGGCGCACCCACGGGCGTAACCGCACCGGTAGCGCCGGCGAGTCGCCGGACCGCTTGCACCCAAGGCGCGACGACCATCGGCCCGGGCGCCTGAAGGAATTAGGATCATGGTCGTGATGCCGCCGCCCGCCCCGCTCCCGGGCGCGCGCCTGCTCTTTTCGCTCGATCCAGCGGTGGCGTACCTGAACCACGGCTCGTTCGGCGCTGTACCGATCCCGGTGCAACGCGCCCAACAGCGACTGCGCGACGAGGTCGAGACAAACCCCCAGCAGTTCTATACGGCCGGGCTCGGGGATCGGCTCGGCCACGCCCGCACGCACCTGTCGCAGTTCCTCGGCGCCGACCCGGCCAGCACAGCATTCGTCGCCAATGCGACGGCCGCGGTGAGCATCGTCCTGCGCACGCTGGCATTCGCCCGGGGCGATGAGATCATCACGACCACCCATGGGTACGGCTCGGTCGCGCTCGCCGTCGACCACGTGTGCACCCGTACGGGTGCGACGCATACCGTGGTCCCGCTGCGGCTCGACGCGTCCGACGATGACATCGTCACCGCGGTCGCCGGCGCTATCACACCGGGGCGCACCAAGCTGGTCATCGTCGACCAGGTGGCGTCCGCGACGGCGCGGGTCATGCCGGTCGCCCGGCTCGCGGTCGCGGCCAGATCCCGCGACGTGCCGATATTGGTCGACGGCGCCCATGCGCCGGGCACGCACGCGCTGCGCGTGGATGCGATCGGCGCCGACTTCTGGGTCGGGAACCTCCACAAATGGATGTACGCGCCCCGGCCGACGGCGATCTTTTCGGTCGCGGAGAAGTGGCGCGACCGGATCGAAAGCCCGGTCATGTCCTGGGCCGACGCGGACGGCTTCCCGACCAACCTGGAAATGGGCGGAACGCTCGACTACACGGCGTGGCTCACCGCGTCGACCGGGCTGTACGTCTTCCGCACGCTCGGCATCGACCGCGTACGGTCGCACAACGCGTCGCTCGTCGCCTACGGCCAACGGGTCGTCGGGGCGGCACTCGGCCTGCTCAGCCCGTCGGAGTTGCCGAATCCGGGCGGCGTCACGCCATCGATGCGGGTGCTGCCGCTGCCGAGCCACGTCGGCCGGACCGAGGCCGACGCGATCGCGCTGCGTGCTCGCATCGCCGACGAGCTCCGGGTGGTCGTGCCGATCATGTCCTGGCGCGGCCGCGGTCTGCTGCGGTTGTCCGCGCAGGTCTACAACCATGCCGACGAGTACGACCGGCTCGCCGCCGGCCTCCCGCGCGTGCTCGCCGCCCTCCGGTAGTGCCCGTTGGGCCCGAGGTGGCTGCGCGCTCTGCCGGCGGCAGTTGATCGTGCATCACGGTGATGGATACAGCCGCACCTGGCCGAGCCCGAGCAATATCAGCGGATCGAGATAGGCCCCACCCCGGATAAGCCCCCAGTGAAGGCACGCCGCCGGGCCGGGTGGGCAATGCGCCAGGCGCGCGTCGATGGTCCCGATCGGCGTTCCCATCGCCACCCGATCGCCGGTGTGCACGCTCCCGGCGACCGGTTCGTACGTCGTGCGGAGCCCGTCGGGATGCGTGATGCTCACGACACCGATGCCGCCGACGCGCCCGGCGAACGAGACAGTGCCCGCGCCGGCGGCGTAGACGGACTGGCCGAGGGTTGCGGCGAGATCGACGCCCCGATGCCCGGGGAGCCACGGTTCGGCCGGCGGGTCGAATGCCCCGACCACGACCGGTACGCCGGCCAGCGGCCACACGAAGGCCCGGGCCGCGGGTGTGACCGACGGCCGACGGGTCAAACCACCGCCCACCTGGGCCGCGGGTGTGACCGACGGAGCACGGGTCAAACCAACGGCGACTTGGGACGGCGACACCGCACCGGTCGCCGCGACCGCGTCACCGATCACCAACGACACGGCAGCGACGACAACCATGGCGATGGCGGTGCCCGGTAGGAGACGTACCCATGAAGTCACGGTCTCAGCGTGGCCATCGACGGCGCCATCGGCGACCGCGCCACGGCGATCTGTGGACGGCGAGGGCGCATGTGCACAGGGCCCTCGCGGGACCCTGAGGCCGGACCTGAGAGAATTCGGGGGTTATCCGGATGCCTGTGGTTGCCACGGAGTGCAACCATTGATAGCGGACCGCCGGTGAACACCGTGCCCCTTCCGGCGCGGATCTCCGGTCCCCCGGAGGAGACGAAAGCCATGAACGAGAGCCACCACTTCTTCCGCAACACGCTCCTGGTTATCGGCGGCGTGATCGTCGCGGGCTGGCTGGCCCTGTGGCTGATCCATTTCGTGTTCAGCATCCTGCTCTACATCATCGTCGGCGCCGTCGTCGTCGGCGGCGGCTACTACCTCTACGGCCGGGCCAAGAAGTCCCTGCAGGGCGGCCGCATGCAGCGCCAGCTGCGCCGATAGCCGCTTCACTGCGGCTCGCCGGGGCGACACGGCAGGGTCGCGCAAGAGTTGGGTCCGACCGCGGCACGACCCGCCCCACAAGAGCACCATCCGCCCGCAATGGCACGGTCCACCCAAGAGTTTGGCCGCTCGCGAGGGCAGCACGGCCGCCCGCAAGAGCACCATCCGCCCAAGCGTTCGGTCGGCCGCGAGGGCAGCACGGCCGCCCGCCACGACCGCCCCGCAAGAGCTCGATCGACCCCACAAGAAGTTCGACCCGCCTCGAGAGGGCACGATCCCCGCGAGCAAGCGTTCGCCAGCGAGCACCCGGGGCCGGGGTCGATGCGAATACATCGCCGTGCGCGGCACGCTTCCGCACGGCGCCGGACCCGACCCGGCGCGAACGCGCAGCCTATCCGCCCGAGCAACGCCGCACATGCGCCGCGATCGTGCGCCGCGATCGCCCCCAAGATCCGCGACCTTGCAATACCAGGTGCCTTACCTCTTCAAGATCACGTACTTCTGGCAGCAAGATCACGGATCTTGACCCCGCTGGGCCCTCGACCGGCGCGACACACAGCCATCCGGGCGTAGCGCGACACAGAAATGGCCGGCTCGATACACGAGATACACGAGCCGGCCACATACCTGTCCGCTTCCCGACACCATGCGGCGTCCGGATCAATCCATCAACTAGGCGCCGAACCCCGAATCAGTGGGCAGCGAGATGTCCGGCTTTTCGAGTTCCTCGACGTTCACGTCCTTGAACGTAATTACGCGAACATTCTTCACAAAACGGGCGGGGCGGTACATGTCCCAGACCCAGGCGTCATGCATCTCGACCTCGAAGTAGACCTCTCCGTCCGAGTTGCGAACGTGAAGATCGACCTGATTTGCGAGGTAGAACCGGCGTTCGGTCTCGACCACGTAGGAGAACTGGCGAACGATGTCCCGATACTCGCGGTAGAGCTGCAGCTCCATCTCGGTCTCGTATTTTTCGAGATCCTCAGCGCTCATCGTTCTCCACATCTGGGGCGGGCCGACCCGGTGGGAACCGGTGCCTCGGGCCGCCCTGCTCAGCCTGTCGACATCTATTGTCGCCCACGCCTGACCAGTCGGGGGTCGGGCCGGCCGGACGCCACGCCGTGGCCGACATCACGCCTGCTCGACGTATTGCTCGACGTACCGGTCGAACGCCTCGTCCAACGCCTCGGGGGTGGCCGGGGCACCCTCGGTGACGCCGTCGATGTCGTCCTCGATCCCGGGCGCCACGCTGACCGTACCCCGTCGCCGCCGGCCGCCGGAAACGGCCGCGACATTCACATACGAGAAGCGATGATCAGGACACGCACCGTGCTCGGCGAGGGCAGCCGAGTGCTCGGGTGTCGCATAGCCCTTGTGCTCCGCGAACCCGTACTGCGGCCAGGTTTCGGACAGGTCACACATGATCCGGTCCCGGGTCACCTTGGCGATCACGCTGGCGGCGGCCACGCACGCCGCGACCTGGTCACCCTTCCACACGGCGAGGCCCGGTACGCCTAGTCCCGGCACCGGGAAACCGTCGGTCAGCACGTAGTCCGGCCGGATCGACAGGCTGGCCAGCGCCCGGCGCATGGCGGCCACGTTGCAGACGTGCAGGCCCCGTTGGTCGATCTCGCCCGGCGGGATGATCACCACTGCATGAGCCACGACCCGCTTCATCACCTCGGCGTAGACGCGCTCGCGGGCCAGTGGGGTGAGCAGCTTGGAGTCGTTGAGTTCGGGCACCTCGCCACGTCGACCGGCCGGCAGGATCGCCGCCGCGGCCACCAACGGTCCGGCGCAGGCACCGCGGCCGGCCTCGTCGGCCCCGGCGACGTGGGCAAATCCACGCCTGCGCAGGGCCTGCTCCATGGCGAGCATGCCGGCATCCTTGGCGAGGATCGTTCGCGTCGGGGGCAGCACCCCAACAGCCTACGGCGGACCGACCGCGCGTCACCCGCCGCCGGGGGCCGGGATTCGACCATCCGACGACGGTACGGCAAAGCCGGCCGCCCGCCCCACCGGCC